>JAKSMQ010000029.1 GCA_024400565.1 Bacteroidales bacterium | reverse complement strand
TGAATTCCGGACCCCGGAATAGATGTTTTGTTTTTCTCATTTTCCCTATTTTTTTTGTGGAAAAATGTGTCAAGTTATTTCCGTTAAAGACAAGATTGAACTTACGATAAAATTTACGGACATTTACGTTCCGCGAAGCGAAAGATCAAGTCCGTTTCAGGTGCGCCGCAGGCTACAATCGGCTCGTCACTCCTCAGTATTTGCGTACCATCTTCTCGCTAGCTTCTCGCTACCTTCTCGCTAGCTTCTCACTATCTCCTCCGTATCTCCTTCGTATCCCCTTCGTATCCCCTCCCTATCTTCTTCGCTACTTGCTCGCTATCGGCTCGCTATTTCTCGCTCTTTTTGGGCAAATCGGAGGTAGAGACCTCTGCGGGCCCGCCCTGAGGCAGGCACCCGAACGGGGAGCAGCAGGAGGGCCTCGGAGGAGGAGCCTGGAGGCTGCCTGGGGGTGCCCCCAAAGGGGGAGAGGCATATCTTAATATATTATAATTAATAAGAAGCATGGTTGTATATCGTATTTTTTTTGTATCTTTGCAAATTGTTTGTTAGCAATGAACCTATTCAAGAAACTATTATCGCATTGTAAATCACAAGGCTCAAAGAACGGGCCAAAGATAGAAGAAGACCCAAATATGAAATATTTGATTGTAGGACTGGGCAACGTAGGCTCCGAATATGAGGGAACACGCCACAACAGCGGCTTTATGGTTTTGGACCAGATGCTGAAAGGAGGCGACGTCAGGTTTGCTCTCGAGCGCCACGCTTACCGCGCCGAGTTGCGCTACAAAGGCCGCACGCTCGTCCTCATCAAACCTACCACCTATATGAACCTTAGCGGCAAGGCTGTCAAGTACTGGCTGCAGGCCGAGAAGATTCCTCAGCAGAATCTGCTGGTGCTGGTCGACGACATTGCGCTTCCCCTCGGAACGCTGCGCATGAAGAAGCAGGGATCGGGTGGCGGACACAACGGACTGGGCAACATTGAAGAGGCCATCGGCCCTAACTACTGCCGTCTGCGCATAGGCGTGGGCGACAACTTCAGCCGCGGCCGCCAGGTGGACTATGTGCTGGGCCAGTTCTCGAGCGACGAGATGGCTGTGCTTGAGCCCAAGCTCGAGGAGGCTGCCGAGGTGGTGAAAGCCTTCTGCACCGTGGGTCCCGACCGCGCCATGAATATGTTCAACAAAAAACCCAAGGCCAACAAGGAGGAAGCCCCCTCGCAACAATAAAAGCACAAGGACTGAAGATGAAGCTGGTTTTTGACATAGGAAACACCTGCACCAAGGTAGCGCTCTTCGACGGAGCCCGCATGGTGGACTGCAGCAGCATTGACCGCGAGCTGATGCCCGCCAATGCCGTTGAGGCCTATGTCGCCACCCTTCACCGCCACTATACCGTCGACAGCGCCATAGCATCCGTAGTGGGAGCCATGCCCGACTGGGAGACTATACTGCCCAAAGGGATGGAGATCCGGCTCTTCGATGCTCGGACGGCGTTGCCCTTTAAGGTTGACTACAAGACGCCCCACACCCTGGGTGCCGACCGACTGGCTGCCGTGCTGGGGGCACGCAACCGCTATCCGGGAGAGGCGCTGGCCGTGATTGACGCCGGCACCTGCATCACGCTCGACTACCTTGACCGCGAGGACACCTACCGCGGAGGCGTCATCATGCCTGGCATAGGGATGCATCTGAAGGCCATGAACAGCTTTACGGCCAGACTTCCTCTACTCTGTTTCGACTATACGGAAGCTCCCGTCATGGGACAGAGCACCGAAGAGTGCATGCTGAGCGGTGCCGTAACGAGCACCCTCCTGGCCCTCGACGGATACATCAACCATCTGAAAGACCAGAGCCAGGTGAGAGTGATACTCACCGGCGGCGACGGCCTGTGGATAAAAGAACACCTGAAGAATGCCTGTGAGTACCAGTCCAACCTTCTCATGGAAGGCCTGGCATCGGTATAAGAAACAAGAAATGATAACTGACAATGATGAAAAATAGAAAACATATCGTGCTGGCTCTGCTGATGGCTCTCGGCCTGGGCGCTTCGGCACAGAATGGTCTCAACGTCCCCTATTCGCAATACGGAATAGGACTGACCAACCTGCCCTACAATATGCCCGCCGTGGCAGCAATGGGAGGCGTAACCTACACAAGTGCCGCCAACAACAGCATCAACCCCTTCAACCCTGCATCCTATGCAGCCATCGAGAAGGAGAGCTTTGTCTTTGACATGGGATTCCGCGCCGATATGTCGTCGCAGAAGGACAACAGCGCTTCGCTCTACGATGCCGACGGCAACCTGGGCTACATTGCCGTAGGATTTCCTATCACCAGATGGTGGAAGACGGCCTTTGCCATTCTGCCCCTGAGCGACGTGAGCTACGAATCGGTGCAGACTGCCACCACGGTGGGTGCCGACGTGAGAACGCGCTATGAGGGCGACGGCGGCGTAAGCCGAATGATGTGGGGCCACGCCTTCAACCTCGGCAAGAACCTGTCGCTGGGTTTCAACGCCAACTATCTCTATGGCGGCATCACCCGAGGCATCACCTACAGTTTTACCACTACCGACTCGTCGACGGTATATATGGATTCGCGCCGTCAGAAGACCACCCTTGTCAGCAACTTCAGCTTCGATATGGGTCTGCAGTATTTCCAGCCCCTGGGCCACGACTACGAGCTGGGCATCGGCCTTACGGCTGCCCTGCCCCGTACCATGATGGTAAAGGACAACGCTCTTGCCTACACCTTTGTCACCTATAGCGGCAACGAGTATATGCGCGACACCATCTTCCCCAATCCCGGCGAGGATGCTGAATACTCCAGCACTCTTGAGCAACCCCTGCAGCTGGGTATGGGTCTCTCGTTCAAGAAGAACAACCACTGGCTTGTCGCTATCGACGGAACCTATGCTCCCTGGAGCGGCCTGAAATATTCAGACAAGAACGACCTTCTGGGTCAGTCGTCGATGCAGTATGACGACAACCTGCGGTTCAACCTGGGCTTCCAGCTGCTCGGCGACCTGGGTGCCACCCACTATGTGCGCCGCATCACCTACTCGGCAGGCGCCCACTACGAGAGCGGCCGCCTACGCTTCGTCCTTGCCGACGGCAATCCCTACAAGCTCGACGAATGGGGCTTCGGACTCGGAGCTACGCTGCCTATGCGCAAAGGCCGTTCGCTGCTCAACATCTCAGCATCCTATAGCAGCCTTGGCACCGGCGACCTGCTACGCCACAACTGCTTCTCGATAGGTCTCTCGGTCAGCAGCAGCGACAGCTGGTTTGTGAAACGCAAATACAACTAGGCCGCCGTACCGGAAGAAAAACACAATATTATTTGAAAGAAATAACCCGAAAACAATACAAAAGTAAAAATAACACACTACAAAGAGATGAAGACAATCAAAATTGCAATTCTCGCCCTTCTTATGGTATGCGCCATAATGCCCGCAAAGGCACAGACTGAGGGCCAGGTGAACTATCAGCTTTTCAAAGAAGCTTATCGCAACAAAGACTACAACAGAGCCTACGAACTGATGCAGTGGCTGTTTGCCAACTATCCCAAGTGTGGCGAAAACCTCTACATCAATGGTGCCAACGTCTTCAAGACCAAGATTTCTGAAACTCAAGACCAGAACTTGAGAAACAAGTACATCGACTCACTCATGGTACTCTACGATCTGCGTGTCGAGAACTTCGGCAAACCCGAGGTACACCTTGGAAGGAAAGCATTAGACCTGCAGAACATCCTTGGCAAGAACGGCATTGAACGCTACTACAAGCTCTACGCTGAAGCTATCGAAAAGGGTGGCGACAAGGTTGATGCCAACTATGTATACTGCTTCTTCGCAGCTACGGTAGATTATGTAAAGGCAGGCTTCGCTGAAGGCACACTCGTTGTAGACAACTACGACATTGCCAGCGACTACCTCGACAACCAGCTCCGTATCCAGACCGAGGCATGGAACGCATCCAAAGAGGCTGGCGATGCTGCCAAGATTGAGAAAGACAGCGTCAAGGTTGCCAACATCATAGGCTTTATCGCCAATGTAGAGCGCGACTTCGCTCCTTATGCTGACTGCGACCAGCTTGTTGAAATCTACACCAAGAAATTTGAGGCTGACCCCAAGAACATCGACCTTCTCAAGAAGATTACCGGTATCATGGGTAAAAAGAAATGTGTCAAATCACCCCTCTACTTCAAGGCTACCGAGAACCTCTATGCTCTCGAACCCACTCCTGCATCGGCACTCAAGGTCGGCAACATGTGCTACAACCAGAAGCGCTACAGCGATGCCATCACTTATCTGAAGGCTGCTATCGAAGGCATCACCGAGAGCAAGGACCTCTATACCGCCAATATCGTGCTGGGTCTCTGCTACCGCGAAACCAACAGCTTCTCCCAGGCCCGCAGCGCATTCTATGCTGCCGCCAAGGAAGACCCCTCCAAGGGTGAGCCCTATCTCCAGATTGCATCCCTCTACGCTTCGAGCGCTTCGAGCGCCAGCGGCGACGGTCTGGGTGGCCGCAGCGCATACTGGGCAGCTTGCGACAAGGCTAACAAAGCCAAGAGCATAGACCCCTCATGTGCTAACGATGCCAACAAACTCATCGGTTCCTGCTCTGCACGCTTCCCCAAACAGGCCGACGCCTTCATGCTCGACCTCAAGAACGGTCAGGGATTCGTAGTTCCTGGCTGGATTGGAGAAAGCACCACCGTCAGAACCCACTAATTTACCGCATAGATAGCAATGGCGATTCTATCACCAGGACACAGCAAGTGCAGACGCTTCTTGAAGGGAGCGTCTGGCTTGCTTTTTCTCTCCCTTCTGTCGGCCTCGTGTGCCAACGACATGGAGAAGATAGAATTCTTCGGCCGCAAGGAGCTGCCCTACCAGATAATTGACTCTGCGTCGGTGGTCCGCTCGTCGGAGGGGAATCTGCAGATGGTGATGGATGCGCCCCACATTGAGGTATACAAGAATCCCGAAAACAAGACCGTATGCCCTCAGGGGGTCAAGGTAACTTTCTACGACGCCTCAGGCAAGAAGAAGGCCTTCCTCAAAGGAGACTATGGAATCTCCTACGACGACCGCAAGATGATGGAGGTCCAGAAGAACGTAGTCATCATCGACTACCATACTGGCGACACATCCTATCTTGCAGACCTGATTTTTAACCAGGCTGAACATCGGATCTATTCCCAGCATCCCGTCAAATCGGTCAACGGACCACGTGTGACGATGGGAGACGGATTTGAGAGCGACGAGAATTTTACCAATCCCCAGATACTCCACCAGAGAGGCACGGTACTGATAGAGGAATAGGCGTTATGAACCAGGCTCAACAAAGAGGATATCTCGCAATGGCGGTAGTCGTCATCATACTCCTGGCAGTATTGATAATAGTACGGCGCCCCCGACAGGAGCCTCCCTCAGAGCCTCAGCGACAGGCCGAACTGGACAGTTTTATCAGACAGGCTGAAAGGATGGAAGATTCGCTCGTCCGCCATAAACCCTATTACCGGCAAAGCCAGAGCTATCACCACAATACCCGTTACGAAGAGGAACAGCACCTGCAACCTGCCGATACTGAAGGATTCCACCCCTACCAGCCCAAGGAGTTCCTGGTGTTCAATCTCAACGATGCTGACACGACAGACCTCAAGCAACTGAACGGAATAGGATCCACCTTTGCCAAAAGGATAGTGAAATATCGCGACTTGCTGGGCGGATATGTGAACAAGGAACAGCTGAAGGAAGTGTATGGTATGACACCCGAACTCTATGCCAAGATTCTTCCTCATCTCAACATCGGACAAGGCACAATACGGCTGCTTAGTCTCAATAGTTCGCCACTCGACAGTCTCAAACGCCATCCCTATCTCGACTACCAGCAGGCAAAAGCAATCGTGACCTACCGTCAGAAGGGAGGAACATTCCGCTCGGCTAATGACCTTTTGAAAGTAAACCTCTTCGACCAGAAAACCATCGACAAAATTGCCCCCTACTTGAAGGAAGGAAAAACTGAATAAGAAAAGCATTATATATTATAATAGGATACATATAATAGATACACTCCTTCGGTATCAGGCACGCAAAACCACAGATACAAATGAAATTTACAGCACAACAGATAGCCGCCATGCTTGGCGGAACAGTAGAAGGCGACGCCAACTGCGAAGTATGGAAACTTTGCAAGATTGAAGAAGGCGAACCGGGAGGTCTCTCCTTCCTGGCAAATCCCAAATATACTCCCTACGTATATCAGACCAAGGCATCGGCGCTGATAGTAGCGAAAGATTTTGCTCCCGAGCAGCCCGTAGAGGCCACCCTCATCCGAGTTGAGAACCCCTATCTTGGAATCGCAACCCTGCTCAAAGCCTACAACGAGATGCAGCTTAATAAGAAAGGTATCTCCGACCAGGCATTTATCTCCGAGAGTGCAACCTTGGGAGAAGACTGCTATGTGGGAGCTTTTGCCTTTATTGGAGAAAATGTAAAGATTGGAAAGAACGTTAAGATCTACCCCCAGGTATATGTGGGAGATAATAGCGTCATCGGCGACAATACCACTCTCTTCTCTGGCGTAAAGGTATACTGCAACAGTATGATCGGCAATCGTTGCATTCTTCATTCGGGTGTAGTAATCGGTGCCGACGGCTTCGGTTTTGCTCCCAAGGAGGACGGCAGCTACGATAAGATTGACCAGATTGGCAATGTAATACTGGAAGACGATGTTGAAATCGGAGCCAATACATGCGTAGACCGTGCCACCATGGGTTCCACCATCGTACATAAAGGCACCAAACTCGACAACCTCTGCCAGATTGCCCACAACGTACAGATTGGCAGCAACACCGTGATGGCCGCACAGAGTGCTGTAGCTGGTTCCAGCAAAGTTGGCAGAAACTGCATTATTGCAGGTCAGGTAGGAATTGTCGGCCATATCGAGATAGGCAACCAGGTAACCATCGCTGCGCAGAGCGGAATCACCCGTAGTTTCAAGGATGGAGTAACCCTGCTTGGCACCCCTGCCATGGATGCCCGTCAGCAGAAAAGAAACTATATCTACACCCGCAATATCGAGGATCTCGTCAAACGTATCGAGGCACTGGAGAAAGAGCTGAAGAAATAGCACCATCTTCCGTTCCTTGTCCACCCATATACACAGTCGGCCAGGACATAACTGATGTCAAGTCATGACAGGTATCTGATGACAGGAACCGAGTAATTAGAATATAAGTAAGCATACACCAAACAACAACACTACCACAGTGAAAAGTCACAAGACTCTTGTCTTCCTCGCTGCCATTATAGCGATATTGGCGGCACTCTGCTTTGTCTTCCCCAAGGATGGCATCAAGATTGGCAGCATCACGCTCCGATTTCCAGAACTAAAGAAAGTGCTGGTAAGGGAGAAGCTCCCAGGAATAGAAAACCTGGATCCTACCGAGATAGCACGCAAAGAAGCCGAGCTGAAAGGCATGGCCGATTCGGTAGCGTACTATTGCGAATGGTACTATACCGACCCCTATCGTTTTGCTATGCCTAACGATGACTACACTTTCTTTGATTCGTTGTTCCTTCAGATGGAATCTGCCAAGGAGCAGGGACGTACGCTCCGAATTGTCCACTATGGAGACTCACAGATTGAAGGTGACCGCATGGACAGCCACATCAGAGACTATGTACACAGAACCTTTGGCGGTGGCGGAGCAGGTATGCTTCCCCTCGACCAGGATGTAGCATCACGCAGTGTAGTCCAGTGGGCATCAGGTATGATTACCTGCCAGTCGACCTACGGCAACGGCATCGGAGCCAATGGAAACTATGGTCCCCGTATGTTCTGCCACCGTACCGCAGGAACTGTAAACGTAGGTTTCAAAGCCTCCAAAAGCAAGGATACCCCAGAGAGTTTCAAGCGATTTTCGACCATCAAGGTACTGTTTAACAACCGACCTGGTCCTCTTACCGTTACACTTACCGACAAAGAGCACAACTATTCCAACACTCAGAGCAGTAGCGAAGCTGGTGTTCAGCTGCTGGAATGGACCCTCGATTCTGTTGCGACCGACCTTCATATGACATTCCAGGGTCAGGCCGACGTTTATGGCATTATGGTTGACGATGGCCCCGGTGTGACTGTCGACAACGTAGGCCTTCGCGGTTGCTCAGGACAGCAGTTTGGTATGGTCAACTTTGACCAGCTCCAGGCATCCTACTCGCTCATGGATGTCGGAATGATCCTGTTTGAGTATGGTATTAACGCCTGCCCCTATATCAATAACCAGAAACAGCTCGACAACTACCTGAACCAGCTGCGTAAACAACTTGACATTATCCACGAAGCATGTCCTAATGCTGTGGTTGTCTTCATCAGTCCTTCAGATATGACCAAGAGTGTAAACGGCGAGCGGGTAACTATGCCCTTTATGCCCAACATTCTTGAAGCTATGCGGGAGATGTCGCTCGAGAAGAATGCAGCCTACTGGAGTCTGTTTGACGCAATGGGTGGTACCAACTCAATGCGGGGCTGGGTACAGCAGAATCTAGCCGCCAAGGACCATATCCATTTCTCCAACAAAGGTGTAGGAATGATCGGCGACCGCTTCTGCGAAGGTTTTGAGAAGATGCGCGAGTTCTACCATTTCCGCCAACGCTGCAACAAAGCGCAGTTCCACAAACTCTGGGAAAAAGAACGCGCCAAGTATGTTACCCAAAAGCCCAAAGAGGCAAATACTGATTCAACATCCACAAACAACGATTCATTATGAGAATTAAAGTAGCCCTGCTGGTCTCAATGGCTGTGATAATGGGTATCGGAATATACTCCATGTGCACAGCAGCCAGCGTAGACCCCAAAAGCAAGAAGAAAATAAAGAAGCGACCTCCCCTTGAGCTTGTTGAAATCAACACCGAGGAGTTCCCTTTCATCGACCAGTCTATAAATCATTTATATATAGCTCCCGATTCGAGTGTATTGAATGCATTCTTCGACAAATGGGAAGAGATTGCACAGACAGGTAGAGGAAACATCAACATTGTCCACATAGGCAACTCACACGTGCAGGGAGGACGACTTCCCCACCGCATACGCTGCAATCTTCTTAACTACTATCCCGACCTGGTTGGTTCAAGAGGACTAATCACACCTTATAGTGCCTGTGCCAAAAACAACAACCCACCCGACTATTCTGTCAAGGCATCCCATATGCTGATGATGAGCCGCAACATTGAGGGTTCTCCAAGTTATCCTATGGGACTCAATGGATTCACCTGCACAGCAAAAGACAGTCCTGCAACTATCGACATCAAACTCAACGAGTGTGAACATGATTTTGGCACCACACAGATTATACTGCTCGGCCAGTCTCCCACTGATGTCAGACCTATTATTAAGGTGAACGGCAAGTCCTACGAAGCTGACGAAGAGTCAATCCAATTTGATGCCATCTATGCTTTCGATTTACCCAAGGAGACCGACCAGTTCCAGATAGTACTGCCCTGCGGGGAAGGTGAAGAGTTCTCCTTACAAGGAATCCTATTGGCTAACGACCACCCTGGACTGACCTATAGTTCCATTGGCGTGAACGGCGCTTCGGTCTCAAGCTATTTCAAATGCGAATACCTTGCCGACGACCTGCGTCTTCTCAATCCCGACCTGGTGCTGCTGACCTTAGGTACCAACGACGCCTATGGAAGCGGATTCAACCCCGTATACTTCCAGAGCAACTACGAGCGGCTTATCGACACCATACGCTCCGTAAATCCCAATTGTGCCATAGTCTTCTTTACCAATAGCGACAACTGCCGCAAGTCGAAAAACGGCTACTATTCTAATCCTACAGGCCCTATTGCACGAGAGGTATTCTATAAGCTGGCTAAGAAATATAATGGTGCCGTATGGGACGAGTTCACCATCCTGGGCGGCAGCGGCGCTATGGAGAAGATGGTACAGGCTGGTCTTGCTGCCGGCGACCACGTACATTTCACTACTCAAGGATACCATCTTGCTGCCGACCTTTTCTGCAACGCCTTTGTAGAGGCCTACATCAATCACTCTAAGCAGAAGAAGAGAATTGCAGAAGCTGCTATTGAAGCCCAGCAGCAATCAGCAACAGAACAACAAGCAAAACCAAACACTAAAAAACAATCTGAGCCCACAAACCGTCATGAAGGACATAACTACATTTCTTACTGATCTCCTTTCCTTTAACCAGGATTATCCGCTGCTCTTCACCCAGTTCAACTTCTGGGCTTTCTTCCTTCTGGTGATGATATTCTTCTGCATTATCGTCAGCACCTCCAAGAAGAAACAGACTCTCCGCAACGGATATCTGTTCCTCGTCAGCCTATTTTTCTATTATAAGACATCGGGGCTTTTCGTTCTGCTGCTGCTGCTTTCAACACTCTTAGGCTATTTTGTCGGAATCCGTATGGACAAAATCACCGCGAAGGGCAAGGGACGCTGGCGCAGCACTCTGTGGATGATAATAGCCGTTGTCATCAATCTGGGTGTACTCTGCTATTTCAAATATGCCTACTTCTTCACCGACATCTACAACACCCTGGTGGGAACAGAATATACCGTTATCAACCACCTGGCACAATTTGCCAACACCTTCTCATCTACACCTCATTTCGATGCCGACGTAATCATTCTGCCCGTAGGTATCTCGTTCTATACCTTCCAGAACATCAGCTATATCGTCGATGTTTACAAACACAAGATTCCCCATGCAGGCAACGTGCTCGACTTCGGTTTCTACACCACATTCTTCCCCCAGCTGGTTGCAGGCCCTATCATTCGTGCCGACCAGTTCATCCCCCAGCTCTACAAGCCCTATTTCCTCTCACGCCGCCAGTTCGGTATTGCCGTGTTCTGGATTCTGAACGGCCTGCTGAAGAAGATTGTATTGAGCGACTATCTGGCAGTAAACTTCGTAGACCGCGTATTTGACAATCCTTCACTCTACACCCCATTCGAGAACCTCTCGGCACTCTTTGCCTATGCGCTGCAGATTTATGCCGACTTCTCTGGCTATACCGATATTGCCATCGGCGTTGCCGTGCTGATGGGATTCTACCTGCCTCTCAACTTCAACTCGCCCTACAAGGCCACCAGTCCCGAAGATTTCTGGCATCGCTGGCATATGTCGCTATCCACCTGGCTGCGCGACTATCTCTATATTCCTCTTGGAGGCAACCGCAAGGGCAGCGTAGCTTCATTCCTTATCCTGGGCGTATTCCTGGCTGCCGTTGCCTTTATTGTCCGCACACAATGGGTAACGATAGCGGTAAGTGCTCTCGCCACTCTCATTCTCGCAGGCTATATCTTCTTCCCCAAACACCGTAAGAGCATGAACACCAGTATCAACAACATGGACACCATGCTTCTAGGCGGCCTGTGGCATGGAGCCAGCTACAACTTTATCACATGGGGTGCTCTCAACGGAATGGGACTCCTTGTATTCAAGTACTGGAAACGCTGGGGCGCAATAGTGCGTACTATCCTGCTGATACTCATCGGAGGAGGAATGGGTTATGCCTGGTGGCGCTGGCCCTCGCCTACCATGAATTTCTTCGGCGTATGGGTTCTCCTCTTCTGCTTAGGAACCCTGCTGGTGATGCTTCTCAGCCTCATACCTGCCATCGGCAAACAGCGTACGGGCTACAAGGAGGGCGACAATCCGCTGAAGCATGTGTGGAACATCTTCATGACCTTCCTTTTCATTACCTTCACCTGGCTCTTCTTCCGTTCGGGAAGCAACGTAGACCCTGCCGAAGCCAACGATGTGGCATGGAACACGGCGCTGGCTATGCTCAACCAGATTGGAAGCCAATGGCACCCCGAGCAGATTCCTGCCATCCTCAACAACTATATGACCGTCTTCATACTCCTTGCTCTCGGCCTTATCATCCATTGGCTACCCGCCCGCTTCAAGCGTCGCTACCGCCTCTGGTTTGCCAAGATGCCCCTGTGGCTGATGGCCGTTGCTGTGGTCGCTGTCGTCTTTCTGGTCTACCAGTTCATTACCGCCGACCTCCAGCCCTTCATCTATTTCCAGTTCTAGACAATCCCGTTTCGGTTGTCCAGGGAGACCTTATGGGAGGCGCATCCAGCAGTCAGATGCACCTCCCTTCTTTTATGCCCGAATGTTAATTTTACGCTGTTTTTCCCAACTAAGAGCGAGAAATAGCGAGCCGACAGCGTATGGATAAGAACGGGATGTCCTAGGAGAGGCGGAGGGGAGGCGAAGAGGAGGCGAAGAAGAGACGGACAAGCGGCGAAGGAGATATTAGGCAAAGGGCAATTTGGTTTTAGTCTTCGCGCCGCACAGGAGCCCGGTGAAGCCCCCTACTCCCCCACCCTCTTTTTTACTCTTTTTTAACAAATTAATTCATCCTTCGGGTAATAATATCCGCCTGTATGCGTTATCCTACCATCGGAGATGCCGAAAACCGTAAAAAAGAGTAGGCATAACGAAAAATACAATACAAATGAAAAAAGTACTTCTCACCCTTGCTGCAGTAGCTTTCGCTTTCGCTGCAAATGCACAGTTCGTAATCGGCGGCCAGATCGGATTCCAGTCCAATGGCGGTTCTTTACACAACACTTCCGTTCTTGGAACAACCACTACCGAGTATGAGATTCCCTCAACCAAAACCACCGATTTCACCTTCCTCCCCAAGGTAGGCTACAACCTCGCTGACAATATGCAGGTTGGTGCTAACTTAGGTTTCACCACCACTACTACCACCAATTTCTCCGCTCCTGCATACATGGCAGGCAAAGAGGACTGGACCAAGGTTAGCCAGACTTCGTGGGTATTCGCTCCTTATTTCCGCTACGGCTTTGGCGAGTTCTGCGGCAAGTTTACCGCTTTCGTTGAGGCTCAGCTCTCTCTCGCTGGTACTCCCCATTGGAAAAGCACAACCTTCAACGGTACTGAAGCAGAAGGCAACACCAAGCTGTTCGACCTCGGTTTCAGCATCGTTCCCGGTCTCAACTACGCCATCAACGACAAATTCTCCTGCGACCTCTATGTAGACCTCCTCAGCCTCAACTATAGCCACAGAAAGAGCACTACCTTCGTTGACGCTTCTACCGGTGGTCTTACCATTACCGACGAGGACGTTAATGTTTCCAACAGCTTCTTCCTCGGCTGCAACGCAGACGCACAGTCCCTTGGCGCTCACCTCGGATGGTTCCGTCTTGGATTCAACTATCATCTCTAAGAGATAGCCTTACGGCTGATCTTTAACATAAATTGCCCTGGCCGCAAAGGCTGGGGCTTTCTTTTATATAGAATGCGTGTCTTGGGGAGTGAGCCGATTCTTATGCTTTCAGCCGAAGACAGATGAGTGCAATACTCTAGGGGAGAACAATCTGAGGAGGGGTAAAAAAGTAAGCGTCCCCCTTGCGAAGGACGCCTCCAAATACATCGAAATGGATAGTAAGCACGCATAAATAACGCAAAGTATGCAATTTTATTGAGTATTCTGCGTTTTTTATTTGTTAAAAGTTTTGAAAGTGATATCTAACAGCCACAATAACAAACTAAGGAGCCTCTTCGCAACGGTAGCAATTCTTTCGTTGCTGGCCGTTAGTTGTGCCAAACAGGGCTACCCCAGCGGCGGTCCGAGAGATGTAACCCCGCCCCAAGTATTGTCCACCCTTCCCGACAATGCCTCTACCCGGTTCAGCAACAATGGTTTCTACATCCAGTTCGACGAGTATGTAGTCTTGAAGGATGCCGACAACAACGTGCTGGTATCTCCCCCCATGTCGCCCAAGCCCGAGTACAGGACCAAGGGTAAAGGCGTGGAAGTCAAGTTCAAGGACACCCTCCAGGCCAACACCACCTACATCTTCCAGTTCAAAGAGGCAATTGCCGACTTCAACGAAGGCAATCTGCTTCCCTCCTTCGAATATGTGCTCTCAACCGGCGGATCGCTCGACAACCTTACGATACGCGGATCTGTTGCTGATGCCCAACTCAAGAAGGCCCCCAAGACTGAGGGATTCATTACCGTGCTCCTCTGCGACGACACGCTCGGCGTCCTGTATCAGACACGTTGCGACAAGGAGGGGAACTTTGCTTTCAACTATATCAAGCCCCGCAACTACACCCTCCTGGCCCTCAAGGACGAAAACAAGAACCTTCGCATAGACAATACCGAATCTGTGGCCTTTCTCGACGAGACGGTCACCCCCTGGGACATGCCGCCCCTCAACGACACGACCTATCGCCCCGACAGTACTCTATACAAGCAGTTATTATTGTCGACGCCATTCTCGGCCAAACAGCGCATCACAAGCAACGGATTCATCAAGAAGAGCATAGCCCGCATTACGACCCTTCTGCCCCTGACCGACCCCGAGATTCAGCTCCTTTCGGGCAAAGTGGCCTGGAGCCTTAACGCCCATCGCGACACGATTACTCTCTGGCCTCTCAGCGAGAGTTGCGACAGCCTGAGCCTGATTCTGAAGGACCCCTCTTTCAGCATCAGCGAGAACAAGCCCGATACGCTACAGATGAAATTCCGTTCCAGGTCGAGAGTAGCTCCAAGATTGATTGCCACGCCAAATTTCCGCAACCAGCATCCCTACTACGACACGCTGAAGTTCCGCTTCGACTATCCCATCGTCCCCGACCAGGAGGCTATGCGCTGTGTAACGGTCCTTTCCAGCGACAGTCTCGACCACGACACTATCACCCTCAAGCCGCTCCCCGATCATCCCAATATTCTCTACACCGAGTGGAAACCCCAGCCTGGCAAGCAATACTCCATCCAGATGCGCCACCAGTCGGTAGCAGACATCTATGGCCATAAGGCCGACTCTGCCCGATGGGACGTAAAAATCTCGAAGACTGAGGACTACGGCACCCTCCGACTCAATCTCACCTATGCCGAGGGGCAGCCCTATTTCCTTGAGCTCCTCAACGAGAAAGGCGACGTTGTAGCCACTCAGCCCGCCTCGTCGGTGGTAGAGTTTATCCATCTCAAACCTGGCAAATACAACCTGCGTCTCTTCCTCGACAGCAATGGCGATGGTCATTGGACACCCGTCGATTTCTCCAAGCGCCGACAGCCCGAAAAGGTTCTCCTCTACCCCAAGACCCTGACTGTACGCGAGAACTGGGAATTTGAAGAGACCTGGGACATAGAACAATAACCAACTGACCCTCTGTTGAAATGAACCTAAGGAAGAATCTGCTTTCGGGACTTTTCTGGATAGTCTTGGCCAATATTCTGGTCAAGCCGTTCTGGATTCTGGGAGTAGACCGTGGGGTACAGAATGCGGTAGGCGCAGAGAGTTATGGTTTCTATTTTGCCATCTTCAATCTTGCCTACATCTTCAACATCCTGCTCGACCTGGGGGTTACCAATTTCAATACACGCAACATCGCCCAGCAGCCCCAACTGATACGCAAACACCTCTCGGGCATACTCTCCATCAAGCTGATACTGCTCGGGTTATACACCCTGGTGACGCTCTCTGTCGGACTGCTTCTGGGCTATTCGTCCCTTCAGTTCCGACTGCTGTTCTGGCTCTGCGTCAACCAGTTCCTCAACTCACTCATCATCTATCTGCGTTCCAATTTCGAGGGACTGCTGCTCTTCCGTATGGACAGTCTGCTGTCGGTTCTCGACCGTCTGCTGATGATTGCCATCTGCGGGTGTCTGCTCTGGATGCCCCATAGACGGGTCTTCCGTATAGAATGGTTTGTCTATGCCCAGACTGCGGCCTATGTGATTACCACCCTTGTCGCCCTTGCAGCCCTTCTGCGCAAGACGGGCCTGAAGCGCCTCACCTTCAGCCGCCCCTTCACCCTTGCCATCCTCAAACAGAGCGCTCCCTTTGCATTACTGGTGCTCCTGATGGCCAGCTACAACCGACTCGACCCCGTGCTGCTGGAGAGACTCCTTCCCGACGGAGACTTTCAGGCAGGCATCTATGCAGGAGCCTTCCGCCTCCTCGACGCCCTCACCATGATAGCCTATCTCGTCAGCGTACCGCTGCTGCCTATCTACTCGCGGCTTACCAAGGAACACGACCGAGAGGAAATCTCCACCATAACCCGTCTGGTCTTCGGCCTTATGGTTGTCTTTTCGGCCACAGCAGCCATCACCTGCTCCTGGCTGAGCGAGCCCCTTATGGGACTGATGTATCACGACCACATAGCAGAATCCGCCCAGGTATTCCGACTGCTCATCTACGGCATCATCCCCATCTCGATGACCTATATCTTCGGCACCCTCCTCACAGCCAACGGCAATCTCAGACATCTCAACCTGCTTGCCTCCACAGCCCTGGTGCTCAACCTCGCCGTCAACCTCATCCTTATTCCGCGCATCGCGTCGGTAGGATCGGCATGGGCCAGTCTCGCCGCCCAGGGGTTCATGGCCATCACCCAGATGGCCCTTGCCATGAAGATGTTTAACATGAAACCTTCATTCCTGTATACTATAAACCTCGTTGTTTACGTTATTATAATAGTTGTTGCCAACTGGGCCTGCTCGAGAGCGGGGCTGAGCTGGTGGCAGCAGACGGTGGCTGTAGGCGTTACGGCGCTGACGGCAGCCTTCGCCACCCGACTCATCAACCTGAAAGAAATCAAGGCAATAGCCTTATCTAACAATAACAGAGAATAGAAAATCAAAAACAAAAAATACCAATGAAAAAAGCCTACATGTTCCCCGGTCAGGGAGCCCAGTTCGTAGGAATGGGCAAAGACCTCTACGAGAACAACGCACAGTGCCACGAAATGTTTGAACTCGCCAACGAGATTATCGGTTTCAGAATCACCGACCTTATGTTTGCCGGCACCCCCGAGGACCTCAAGCAGACCAAGGTAACCCAGCCTGCCGTATTCCTTCATAGCGTAATCCTTGCAACCTATATGGGCGAGAACTTCCAGCCCGATATGGTAGCAGGTCACTCCCTGGGCGAACTCTCTGCTCTGGTTGCTGCCAAGGCAATGAGCTTCGAAGATGGCCTCCGTCTCGTTATTGCACGTGCCAATGCTATGCAGAAAGCCTGCGAACTCAAGCCCTCCACCATGGCTGCTATCGTAAAACTCTCCGACGACGTAGTGGAGAAAATCTGTGCCGAAATCGACGATATCGTAGTTCCTGCCAACTACAACACCCCTGGCCAGCTCGTTATCAGCGGCACCATGGAAGGTGTAGCCGCAGCTTGCGCCAAGGCTAAAGAAGTAGGCGGCAAGGCACTTCCTCTCGCAGTCGGCGGAGCATTCCACAGCCCCATTATGGAGCCTGCACGCGTAGAACTTGCAGCTGCTATCGAGAAGACCCAGTTCAACGCCCCCATCTGCCCAGTTTATCAGAACGTATGCGCTATGCCCGTAACCGATCCTACCGAGATTCAGGCCAACCTCAACAAACAGCTTACCGCTCCCGTACGCTGGACCCTCAGCGTTCAGAACATGATTAAGGACGGAGCTGCCGAGTTTATCGAAGTAGGTCCTGGCAAAGCCCTCCAGGGAATGGTCAGCCGTATCAGCGGCGACGTAAACGTTCACGGAGTGGAGCTCTAATACACGCGTCATAGTCATTGATATAGAAGGAGGACCGGCCGTTCCGGTTCTCCTTTTCTTTTGTTACAGTCAGGGCCGTCGACCGCAACTAGTCGCCGTCGTAGCCGCCACCGCCCGAGCCTATGGCCGTAAACTCGGCCGTATAGGTGGTGCTGCTCTGGGCCGTCGCCGATGAGGCTCTTCCACGCATTAATAATGTTATTCCA
Organism: Bacteroidales bacterium; assembly: GCA_024400565.1. Lineage (GTDB taxonomy): Bacteria > Bacteroidota > Bacteroidia > Bacteroidales > P3 > Colimorpha. The sequence goes on along the minus strand of JAKSMQ010000029.1, from coordinate 13,155 downwards.
CTGCGAACGAACTAAGAGTTGCTTTGCAGATTTGGTTGTTGAGGTTGCACCAGAACCCTTTTTACGGACAATAGCTTGACCGTTCATCTGGTAGAAAGTCAGGTCCCCGATGGAGCCTTTGAAATTTGAAAATGGTCCAATTACTTTTCCCATCTTATTGTGTATTAAATTATTATTAAAAAGTTTTTTTGACTCCGTCGGCTATTAGGGAGGTTCCTGCATGCATTTCCCCGGGTGGCCTCTCTCATAGCCTTCTTCGTCAATAACCTAGACGGATACCCAAAATCGTGGAGCGCTCATTTCACCGAAAATATAGTACCCGACTACATTTACAAATATACAACGGTTTTGCAATATACAGAAAAAATTTCATCCCGCCCCCCATATTCCACACCCCGAGGCACCCGAAACAACATAATAAACAGCCGATTACGACCAAGGAAAAATTTTTCAAAAAAATCTACTGACCCAAGCCTGCCCTCCCCCCAGTGGAAGAGATGCTCATCCCAGCCGCCCCCCCCCTCTATGCCCGACCCCTCACCCCCGTCCGCAGGTCATCTCTTCGCCACTTTTTCGATAATAGAGCGAGCAATAGCGGGCCGACAGCGTTTGGATAAGAACGGGATGTCCTAGGAGCGGCGGAGGGGAGGCGAAGAGGCGGCGAAGAAGAGACGGAGGAGATACGGAGGATCTGTTACCCGAAACCAGCCTTAAAAATAAATTCATGTATAATTTGTGGGTACTTGATGGTAATTTCTGTTCAAAAAAATATATTTTGCCTGCGGCGCCACACGAATGTCCATGAATTATCCATGAATTGTCTCATAAATTATTTCTGGTTGCTTTCAGAAATAGTTTATGCGGGACGAAAGTGAAGGGGCACCCCTTGCGGGATGCCCCCGTCGCCGAAGCGACTTCCTGAAGATGTATCTTCATACATCGCGGGAATCTGGACTATCTCTTATTCGTCTTTACGAATTGTTTGTCTTTTTTCTGTTCTTTGCATACAAGATTTATTGACCGATCACAACGTGGGTGTCGCCCGTCACCTCTGCTCCATGGCCTCCGCCATACACATTGCCTTCTACCACCGATCCGCCAGTCACCTTGACCTCCGTGTTGCCTGTCAACACAGCATTAGCGCCCAGGCCACCTCCGAACACGTGCTTATGAACAAGGCCTCCGCTCATATGGACGTGGAAGACATCAAAACTATTAGGTGTGGGTACGGTATAGGGGGCAGCGTTACCGCCACCATAGATATATTCCATCTCACCACCCGTCACGTCGACGGTCACCTTACCCTGAGGACTGCCGTTCCTGTTGTTGCAGCCAAAGACAGCGCCCAGACCGCCCTGGTCTGTGCTGCGCAGAACGCCACCGTTCACAGTAACCGAGACAGGGCCATAGACGTTGGCAGCATAACTGTTGTCACCAAGACCACCGCCATAGAGCGACCCGTTGATGGTACCGGCATTCATGGTGACGTTGGTGTGGTAGTCGTTAGTTGCAGAAGTTCCATTGACTTTTCCGAGAGCCGAACCGCCGTAGACGTCGCCGTAGACGGTCACGCCGGCAGCATTGGGAGCTGCGCCAGTCTTGCCGAGGGTGATGTCAACGTCCTTGGTTACTACAGTACTTTGACCGTAGCCACCACCGTGGATGTTGGCTGGGGTGGTAGATGTGCCAACCTGACCACCGACGATGTTCATGGTGACGTTTTGATTGATAGTACCCGTTATGTTACTACCACCATATACACCTCCTTCTACAGTTCCACCTGTCATGGTAATGTTCACACGTTGACCTTGCTGCTGGTTAGAACCACCGAACACTTTACCACGAACCGTACCACCAGTAACATAAATTTTGGTAGAGCCAGTGTTGGCCGTGTTGTCAGTCATGACGTAACCGTAGTTACCACCGCCGAACACGTTACTACCGATAATCGACTGATCGGCTACGACAAGTGTACTATTGTTAACCTGTCCTACAGTAGTACCGCCTTCGATACCACTACCTGCGCCAAAGACGTTGCCACCATAAGATGAGTTAATTTGAGGATTGGCATTGGATGCAATAATATGGTTGTTACCACCAACGTATATTTGCGTGCTACCATAAGTCTGTCCACCTGTAGTGTTCGTGCCATTGCAACCACCTGCTACCCAGCCATTGATGGTTCCACCCGTAAATACGTACTTGCGGATGCCCTTACCTGCAGCGAACTGTGCAGCACCGTAGATAGAGCCACGTACCGTGCCACCTCGCATCTGGATTTCCACCATTACATCATCGGCATTGGCATACTGGCTCGTGACGATACCTGCATAGTCGTTGGCACCATTATTGCCATCATAATCAAGACCGCCAGAGATACTATGGAAATTGCCACCTTCAATGATTAGAGTTCGTTTACCTGTATAGCGTGTCCAACCTGCAATACCAAAATAGAACTGACCATTAACCGTGGTACTCATATTGGTACTAGTGTGTATAGTGCCGCTTTTTACTGTGTATCTAAGTGTTTCGCGCGATTTGTTTACAGCATTTGTGAAGTAAACGCTATTACCACCATAGAATCGGTCAGTAATATAAAGTTTTGAGTTGTCTTCGTTGTTTGCCCTATCATAGTCGCATCCAACGGTCATCTTTATTGATTGAGTACCACCGAACTGTGTATTATTACCCTGCATTGTTGCATCCACATTAGTATAGCGACCGCTCTCCATGCGAATGTGGTAGTTCAGGTTATTGTTCGTTGCAGCATTAACCCCCTGCACCGTACCTGCCACAACTCCCGTTGCAGAAGTATTTGATATACCGCGTCCCAGCACGAGATTATGGTTGTTGGCCGTGATCGTGGTTCCATTATTGTTCATGTTGATGTACTCAAACTTCCAGTCGTTGCTGAGAGTTACAGTTTGAGGTCGAATATAGCGGGTTCCTGTACGATAATCGGTCGCACCGTCAGGGGTAACCATAGTGATGGTCACCTTCTTGGATGTGGTAGCATTAAGGTTTGTCGTACTGTTTGTACCACTTGTGATGACGATGAAGTTTGTCTCGTAAGAATTACCTGCAAGGGTATTGCTGTTAAGATTTGCATTCACTTCGCCAACGGCACAAGTTACCACGTATGCTCTTGTCCAAACCACTTCAAAGACAACCTCCATGCCGTACTCGTTGGTAGGATTGAAAGTGAGTTCTGTTTCAGCGTTTACTTCGCTGTTGACTCCAAGGCCAACGATAGTACCACCAGAGATGCTGGTAATTTTCCACTTACTGAAACCCTGATAATTGCCATTAGCACGAGGGCGCTTACTGAATGGATTAGGGATGGTGGTATACTTATAATCATCAGTCAGCGTCTTGTAATAGACAAACTGATCAGCACTCTCCGAGATAGAGACGGCACCACCATTGGCCTTATATGTAATCTTTACGTCCTTAGGATTAGCATAGTATATAGGATTTTCTTCCCCATTAATCTGTGGCTGGAAGAGAGTCCAAGAGTGATCCATGTAATCATTGAGGATGACCTTGCTGCCGCTGACACCAGAAGTCGCATAGAACTCGCTGGCTACAGGTGATGCCACGCCATTGGCAACGGCGATGGCTTTGATGGTTTGCTCGTTGCCAGCTGCGAATGAAGCAGTATAGACGGTTCCCGTTGTAGCAGTAGGATCTGTACCGTTAGTGGTGTAACGAATCTGCACACCAGGTACAGGATGGGTAATAGTAACATTACCGCTGCCATCGATGCTGATGGTTGGTGCATCAATAGTCACGTTGACGGTCACATTACAAGTCACACCGTCTGTTCCATCCAGCTTCACCGCAGTGACGGTGATGGTGGTGGAACCAGGGCCAACGGCGGTCACCTTACCGCTTTCATCAACGGTAGCAACAGAAGTATTGGCCGATGTGTATTTGAACTTCAGGTATGGAGAACCTGCTGCATCATAGTCAGGTTCGTAGGTGTAGTGACTACTGATGCCTTCGCTTGACCCCATACCTATATTGATAGCCGCGCCAGCATGAAGAGCAGTGAGGTCAACCTTTGTGGCAGGGATGGTGACGGTGGCTGAAGCGGTCTTGTTCTGTCCGCCATACACGCCAGTCACAGAGATGGTAAAGGTCTGCTGAGTGCCGGTCTTTTGTGCACTACGAGTCAGCGTCACCTGATTGCTTGAAGCGGAATAATATGGGTCAAGTGTGAAGTAAGCTCCACCTTCGGCTGCACTCCAATTGAAACTGGTGAAGTTAATCGCAGCACCCGGAGTCTCTGTGATGGCAGGTTCGGCAGCCTGATAGGTTGTTCCCACTTTGTAATGGGTATGACCTTGTGCATCGGTGACCGTTACATACTGCGGACGTGTCTTCGTTACTCGCGAGATAGAAGGCGACACGGTATAGGTCACCGTCTCCCTAAGGTCAAGCGTCTGACTGCTTGGGGTGATTTCTATATCGCTGTATGCCGTTTCGTTGAGGGCAGCAGTGGCTGTAGCATTGAGAGTGTAAGTGGCATCCTTGTTAACGCCGTTGATTGTTGCGCGGCAACGAACGGTGACATTCTGCGTGTTGTTATTGCCGAGAGTTACAACACCGGTAGTTGAAACATTTGCAGTACCAGCGGTTACGCTCCAGTTATAGGTGGCATCGTTGGCATTAACACTAACAGCGAACTGGTTCGTGTTTGTGTAAGCGGTATTGTTATAATAATATATAGTCTGATTGTTGAAAGCATAGGTCGTATGAGCTGGGATGTACGAACCACCGACGCCAGTCCTGCTCAGCTGAATACCAGCAGAGCCACTAAGACCACTACATGAAATAGTAGGAGCTGTGATGCCGTTGTTGTTTTGGGCGACGGAGTTCGTGGTAACTTGGTAGGGGCGAGCGCAAGTATTTGATGAGGTTGTTGCTCTCGCAGGAGCATTATTGGCAAGGTTAATGTAATACGAGGTACTATTGGAATATCGATTGTATACGTATGTTCCATTCGTACGCATACGAGAATAGTTGTTAGTTGCTCTATCCGTTTTCAACGAGAAGGCATTTACATCTGCATAGAGGTAATACTTCGTACCATTAACTGTCTGGTATAGATAGCCGTAGGTATTGCTGTTATTCAGCGTACCCGCAGCACCTGCCGCAGTCTCACAACTCCAGATACAGGTTGTAGGGTTGAAGGTGTTGACACGGGTTACGCCAGTCGTACCATTACGAGCGAGGTAGTATGTTGTACCACCAGTGGTATAGGTCAGCACGTAATCCGCAGCCCACGCTCCCACGCTCGCCATCAGCAGGCAGAGGATGAGGAGCAGCTTTCCTGCTCCATTCTTGAAAGGATGAAGGAGACTGGCCGTTTTATTTCTTTTCCTGTTGTCGGTGCTGCCGCAGGGGGTGGCATTCCGTTGGCCGTTAAAGCGTTGTTTCATATCTTGTTATGTTATCGACTCTTCTGGGTCAAAATCTGTCATACTGCCGTATCACGATCGAGGCAACAGTATGTCAGCTTTGACTTAACCTTGTTTCCCTGGCCCTGGGATATAAAACTTGTGTAAAAAAGAAAGTGGAGCCATCCATCTAAGACCAAATTTCCATTGGTAGGGTCTGGACTCCCTGATATTCAAAAATAAGGTCTTAATGAAAACCCCACAGTGGATGCACAGTATGACATACGTATGCAAACAAAGTGAGCTCATCAACAGACTTTATTCTTCGAATATCAATAAAATGTCCAGTTTTACCAATAAAGAATAAATCGTATAATGCGCTTTCTCAATATATTATATCGCCAATAACCTCAGCGGCGACATTGCAAAGATACTAATATTTTGGATAATACCAGCACAAAAAGCACTATTTCACTATTTTTATGAATTCCCCTGAATAAATAGGAGTGCTGCTTATGTATTGAGTTGCCACCCTACTTCAGTCAGACATGAAGCAGATAGCCAGGAGACATTAGTTAGATAAATTAATTCATGAAAAAATTCATGGGTAATTGATGGTAATTTATGTTCAAAAAAAATATATCGCCTGCGGCGCCACACGAATGTCCATGAATTATCCGTGAATTGTCTCATAAATTATTTCTTGTCCTTATTGAAAATTAATTCATAAAAAAATCATGGGTAATTGATGGTAATTTCTGTTCAAAAAAAAGTATCGCCTGCGGCGCCACACGAATGCCCATGAATTATCCATGAATTACTAAAAAAACGTGTCATACTCCTTGAAAGGCACAAAAATGACCTCGGAGACGAAGTGTTGCCCCAAAGATGCCGCGAGGGATGTTCTGCCCCGATGAGGGGAGAAGAGCAAAATCGGACATTCGGAGCGACAGCGACAGGGCTGGAGGCCGCCCGCAACCAGGCCAAACAGCGTTATGGGACAACGCTTTAGCAAAATAATTTTGCCACTAGGAGAAAAGGTTGTATCTTTGCAAACTGAATTGGTCGCCTGTAAGAGGGCGCTAACAGGGAATCGGGTGCAAGTCCCGAACAGTCCCGCTGCTGTAAGCTCCAGCACACCGAGGCCAGAAAAGTCAACAACCGCCACTGCTCGTCGCCACAGACGCGTGGGAAGGCAAAGCCAAGGGGAGTAAGTCAGAAGACCTGCCAATTCTTTGATTTATCAACTCTCGAGGAAAGGGTTTATAAGTTATGACAACAAAGTATTGCTACTCACATAGTGCCCCTTGTTTGTGCGCGCCGTTCCGTCAGAACGGGTGCGGCTTTTGCTGTCTGCTACGCTCCCTCTATGCTACCCCGAGAGCCTGTGGCAGAGCAAAAATAATAATTAACTGATAACTGTTTATGAAACTTAAGATTACGATTTTCCTCCTGGGCCTGTTGCTGACGGGTATGTCGTGGGCCCAGACCAACAACGACCGTGCCAGCAGCAAGCCTGTCCGTTCGGCCAAGACCATCTCCACCTTCCCCACCTCCGACATCCAGATGTGGTGCGGCACGGGCAGCAACCAGGCTACCGTCGTGGTGGGATGGGACGATGCAGCCACTCCTATCGCCCTGGTATGGGGCGTGCGCTGGAACGGTACCATCACCGCCGCCAACGCGCTGGACTCCATTACGGCCTACGACAGCCGCACATCGTACTACATGTCGGGCTCTATGCTGGCTGAATTCACCTACGACGACGGCGTCCTCAACCCCACATCGCCCAACAACTGGTGGTGCTACAAAATCAACGGAGTGTGGGCTGCCGGCTATGGATCGCAGATTATGACCGACGGCGACTTTATGGTTATGTCGACCGACTGCAGTTTTGACCTCTCCACGGCTACGGCGGCTACCAACCCCAACTCTTCTACCAACCCTGTCGATGCCTCGATCGACACCACCGACATCCTCTACTGGGTGGGACAGGGAGCCAACCGCGCCGTACTGGCCGTAAACTGGGCCGAGCCCGACACCTGTCTGGCATGGGGCATCCGCTTCGACGGCTCTATCTCGTCGGTCAACGCGCTCGACACTATCCAGCTCTACGACCCCCGTATGTGGGCTGACCACCAGACCTGGGTGAACGACATTTTCTTCGTTACCGACAACAACGACACCCTCAAGCTCTCTCCCGCCGATGCCAACCTGGGATATAACTCGTGGTGGATCAACATCGACGGCATCTCGGGCAACAGCGACGTGATGGTTGACGGCACTATGGCCAAATACGGCGACCCCAACAGCGGCACGGGCTACGACGAGATGTTCGGATACTTCATGCAGTATGCCTGGACCAAGACCGTAGTTCCTGTTCCTGCTCCCGCTACCGCCGACACCATCCCTGGCGTTCAGGACGCTACCATCGCTGCCTCTAACATACTCTACTGGGTGGGCGAAGGACAGAACCAGGCTATCATGGCCGTCAACTGGAACAGTCCCGACACCTGTCTGGCCTGGGGATTCCGCTTCGACGGAGAGACCGTTACCCTGAAGCAGATGATGGACGCCATTGACAGCGCCGACAGCCGTTTCAGCTGCATCCCCGGCAGCTGGGGAGTAGACGATATCCGCTTCGTTGCAGGCTCGGACACCCTGCGACTGACCCCTGGCGAAGGCTACAACTACTGGTGGAGCAACCTCAACGGAAGCGCCGCCGACTACAGCTATGACCTGCAGGATATCCGCAACAACGACTTCGTGAAATGGGGCGACCCCACCTGCGGCATTGCATGGGCTTACGACTGGGGCTATCCCTCCGAGATTGTATGGACTACCAGCGTTACTCCCGTCAGCATCCCCGGTTCGGTCTCCGACCATGGTCCCTATGACGGAGCTGTTGGAACCGAAGGCTGTCTGGCCATCCAGTATAGCGACAACCGCATCAAGGGCTGGGCTGAGGCATGTGTCGTCACCCGCGGTCCTCAGGATATCGCCTCTAACAGCAACCCCGTTTCGTATGGCTCCGACAGCGACGCTACAGGAGCATGCACCAGCAACAACCTCAGCGTAGTAAGTCTCGGCGACGGCGGCTCTGCCGTGCTCACCTTCGGCAACGGCTACTACATCACCAACGGCGAAGGCCCCGACTTTGCAGTATTCGAGAATTCGTTCGACGACTTCTTCCTCGAACTTGCATTTGTTGAGGTCAGCTCGGACGGCGAACACTTTGTACGTTTCCCCGCCGTTTCGCTCACCCAGACCGAAACACAGATTGGCGGTATGGGTCAGGTAGACCCCACCTATATCTACAACCTCGCAGGCAAATACCGTGCCGGATGGGGCACTCCCTTCGACCTCGAAGAACTGCGTGGCGCAGAGGGCCTCGACATCGACCATGTGACCCACGTGAGAGTGGTAGACGTGGTAGGCTCGATCGACCCCGAATATGGCTCGCGCGACAGCCAGGGCAACCTGATCAACGATCCCTATCCTACCAACGGATATAGCGGCGGATTCGACCTCGACGGCGTAGCCGTGCTCCACTACGAACGCCATGAGGGCATCGACGAGGCAGAAGAGACCATTCTCAGCCTCTACCCCAACCCTGCCCGCAACACCATCAGCTGCATCGTATCGGAGCAGGTGAAGGAGGTTGAACTCTTCGATATGACTGGCCGCAGAATGATGGCCGTTGCCACCAATGGCGGCAACACTACCCTCAACGTAAGCAATCTTCCCCGCGGAATCTATATGCTTCGTGCCGGCAGCCAGGCCAAGAAAGTGGTCCTCAAATAAGAAACCGTTTACTTTTCTATAAAAAGCCAGCGTTCTTTCCGATGGGAGGAACGCTGGCTTCGTACTCCCTCACTCATATTGGATAACCACGCTCTGCCTAAGTGATTGACAACATCGTTCCTCCCTACTCTTTCTGCACCTGCAGCATACAGACTCCACTCCACGTCCTGTTTGACGGTATTTCTAAGGGAAACGGAGAGACAATAACAAGAAGGCACCCCAAAATTGAGGTGCCTTCTTTATATGGATTATCATTGAAATGCTACTGAGCCAGACCTGCGATAACAATTGCAAGATTGGAAGCAAACATCTTTACGGCAATAGCAAGAAGCAGTACCCCGAAGAATTTGCGTACAATGAAGATAATATTGGCGCCTAACAGTTTGCCAACCTTGTCGACAGACCGCAACACAAAATAATCGAAAATAATGTTAATCAACAGGCCAAGCATAATATTTACGACTGCATACTCTGCACGCAGGGAGAGCAAAGCCGTCAGGGCTCCGGGACCGGCAATAAGGGGAAATGCGATGGGGACAATGGAGGGGCCTCCACCACCGCCCTCGTTTTTCATTATCTCTATACCCAGAACCATCTCGAGAGCCAGCACGAAAATCACAAACGAACCAGCCACGGCAAAACTGGCGATATCTACTCCAAAAAGACTTAGAAGACCATCACCTGCAATAAAAAAACCTACAAAGAGCAGCAGAGCGACTCCCATGGCTTTTATCGGGCTGATTTTCTCTCCTTTTTCTCTCATTGACAGGAAAATTGGAATAGATCCAAGCACATCGATAATGGCAAACATGACCACAAAGGAGGAGAATATCTCTACAAATGAGATTTGTGAAAACAAGTTCATAGAATAATATATGTTTGGTTAATCGTGATCAGACAAATGAAAGGCGGCAAACCTCTGGAGATTCACCGCCTTGAAGGGTGTAAGTGGATTGAGGCTATTATTTCTCGATCACGACATCGCCGTGGTCTTCAACAATCTTGCGATAGAACCAGTCGGGATATTTGGGCTGGTTGGGGAAAGCAGCCTGACCTGTAGCGGTACGCTCGAACTTGCCGTCTTTTTCTTTCTTTACGTTACCATCGATGTATTTAACGAGGAGATACTTGTCGAGTTTGTTCCACTCGTCCATCATACGGTTGGCCATGCCGGTAGAGAAGGCATTGATGCGCTCCTGGATGAGATTCTCGTGCATCTTGCTGCAGAGATGATCGTTGTGGTCAACCTCCTGGATGAACTCGCTCTCGAGGCGGCTCTGAACTACCTGAAGGTCGGCAATCATGTCGTTGTAACGGCTGTAGCAGAAGTTGGTAACACGGTTGAAGAGCCAGAAGGCAGCAGTTTCGCTATAGGTAAGCATATCGCCATTGCCCTGACGGAAGCACTCGGGAATCTCGGTGATGCCGCAATACATGGGGCAGTAGCAGGTAGAATAGGTGTCGTCAACGCCGAACCAGAGGATACCGCCGAGGATGTTGGGCAGCCAGTCGCGGCATTGTGCTACGAAGCTGAAACCAGTCTGCTGGGTAGAGGTAGCACGCTCGTGAACATACTTCTTGCCGTCAACCTCGAAGCCCATAGGACGCCAACGGTAGGGGCACTGGAAAGGACCTGCGCCTACATCCTGGGTCATATCCATCTTGGTGCCCTCGTAGTGGTCGCGCATAAGGTTCATAACCTCCTGTACGTCTACTTTGTGGTCGGGTTTGATCCAGAGGGGCATGCGGTTGTCGTTGTTCCAACCCATTGCGTAGTCTTCGTACTGTTCCATGAGTTTGGGGTTGATACGATGGAACATAGCGTAAACGCGGGCATCGCAACCACGTACGCCGCTGAAGGTAAGGGGAGCATAGGTGTCGGTGAAGGAGAAGTCAGCGTCAGAGCCGGTGTACCAGCCCTTGGCACGGGCCCAAAGGATTACATCCCATGCATAGATGCATTCAACCTCGGGAGCATCGAGATATTTCCAGTCCTTGGAAGTGATGACCTGGTGGGTCTTGGACTTTTTGTCAACCTGGGGGAAGGTGGTGATACGAGCCTGGTTAGCGTGGCCGCAAACATATCCATCGGGAACACGACGTGCTACCCAGATAGCGCCTTTTTCCTGGAGGCCTTTGAATCCTTTGCGTGCAACAACCTTACCTTTTACGGTATCGTAATCAATATGGCCTTTACCAATGAAATCCATCACCCAAACCTCTTTGGGGTCGCAAATGGAGAAGCTTTCGCCTTCGCTGCAATAGCCGTAGCTCTCAACAAGCTGAGCCATAACCTTGATAGCCTCGCGGGCGGTCTTTGCACGCTGGAGGGTTACGTAGATAAGGCTACCGTAATCGATACCCTTGGCACCCCAGCACTCTTCGCGGCCGCCAAAGGTGGTCTCGCCGATAGCAAGCTGGTGCTCGTTCATATTTCCTACTACATTGTAGGTATGTGCAACCTGAGGGATTTCAAAAAGCTGTTTGCCGCTATCCCAATCGAAGAGCATAAACATGGTTCCTTCGGGATAGTTGGCTGCGCGACGATAGTAGAGTTCACCATAGAGGGTGTGACTATCGGCTGCATAGGTAATCATGGTTGAGCCGTCTTTGGTGGCTCCCTTGGTGAAAAGGAAATTGGTGCAAGCCTCGCCGATGTTGGCAATCAGCATAGCGGCAGCCAAAAGACCTGTAGCAATAATATTCTTTTTCATGGTATTGGGATATTGTGAAACAGGGAACTGAGAGGGCCTGGGGCTCCTCAATTCCCTGTTTCATGGGGTTTATAAAAGTTTCTTCTTGAGGCAGTCGAGCATATCTACGGTCATCTTGTCGAGATCGTAAACAGGGTTCCAACCCCACTCCTTGCGAGCACAGCTGTCGTCGAGGCTATTGGGCCAGGAGTCAGCGATGGCCTGCTTGATGGGCTCGGGTTCGTAAACCATCTCGAAAGTGGGAACATACTTCTTGATGGCGTTGAAGATGATTTCGGGATCGAAGCTCATTGCAGTTACATTGAATGAGTTGCGGTGGATGAGCTTGGTAGGATCAGCTTCCATAATGTCAACCATTGCCTTCAGAGCATCGGGCATATACATCATGTCCATGAAGGTTCCCTTCTTGAGGGGGCATACAAATTTTTCGCCCTTAACTGCAGAGTAATAGATCTCTACAGCGTAGTCGGTAGTACCGCCACCAGGGAGTGTGAGGTTGGAGATTAGGCCGGGGAAGCGTACCGAACGGGTATCTACGCCAAAGCGGGTGTAGTAGTAGTCGCTGAGGAGCTCACCAGTAACCTTGGTTACGCCATAGATAGTAGTGGGGCGCTGAATGGTATCCTGAGGAGTGTTGTCGCGGGGGGTAGTGGGGCCAAAAGAGCCGATGCTGGATGGGGTGAATACAGCACAACCGAAAAGACGGGCAACCTCGAGGCAGTTAACGAGGGAACCAATACCTACATTCCAGCCGAGCATGGGGTTGAGCTCTGCCGTTGCAGAAAGGATAGCAGCAAGGTTGTAGATGGTATCGATGTTGTACTTCTTTACTGCTTCAGCAATCTGCATGATCTGGGTAGAATCGATGCGCTCGATGGGGCCGCGCTCGTAGATTTCGCCCTTGAGGGGACGGAGGTCAGAACAAACTACATTGTCGTTTCCATAAATGTCGCGAAGGGTGCGGGTTAATTCGGATCCGATCTGTCCGCCGGCGCCCACGATAAGTATTCTTTTCATGGTTAAAAACTATTTATTATATTATTATTCTTTATCTATTTTTCTATAACACATTCATTCACCAAACCATAGAAATGCAATAGCATTCCATAGCCCTGATTTTGATTTGGGCAAAGATACTAAATATTATTGGAATAACAATTTTTTATTACAAAAACCAACGGGTGTAGATTCCAGACCAAAATGCAACTACTCCTGCAAATGTAGGAAAAATTCTT
>JAKSMQ010000028.1 GCA_024400565.1 Bacteroidales bacterium | reverse complement strand
GGGCCTGTGTCACTTCAGTCTCTCCTATGAAGTAGTTGCTGAGGGTCACACTATGTGTGGGCTTTTCGTCACTATATGCTTCACTACCCTGCTCTTCGGTCGCTCCCATCGTGAAGGTGCCGCCCTCGACTTTGACCATCTTGAAGTTTACTCCGTTCACGCTGAAGGTCTGTACATTCGTATTATGGGAAACACGGGTCTGTGACGGATGCGACGGCTTGCTTGAAGCGTTTGTACCAGTGGAGGAGGTTGGTTTCTGCTGCTGGCGTAACAGATTATTTATTATTGTGGTCTGAGTATTCGGTTTGCGGTTTGACGCATTTGTCTGTGCATCGGCAACCTCAGATATCAATAATGCCAATAATAGTATTATTAATCTTTTCATAGTGTTTCTAATTACCATAGTTCTCTTTTGTGTCTACATGGTGTAGACCAAGTGCCGTGCTATGGCTCGATACTCTCTAATTTCACTCGCTTTGTTCTTGTCCCCCCCCTATATACAATATAATATATATAGGCATAACCACTATGGTCGGGGGACCATAGCGGTTGCCTTGGGGGGAGGTGGGATTGGAAGAAAGGATTATTTCTTCTTGTAGCCGATTGCTACCTGGGAGCAGTCGATACGTTCGCTGGCTTCGAGACAGGTGCGGGTGGAGTTGTTGAGCGAAGAGCATCGTCCGTTGATATCGGTGTAGGTTTCCTCTTCGACAGCGGTATTGCCTACTTCCTGGCAGCAATAGCAGGTTTTGAGATCGCACGAACCAAAGAGCGCAACTGCACCCATGAGGCCGAGGGTTAACATTATCTTTTTCATTTGTATTGTGGATTTCGTTGATATTATTGTATTTCTATTTCGTCGATAAAGAGCCAAGCCTGCTGACCTGCGCTGATGTGCCAGGAGGGCAACGGGCCATAGTTCTTGATCTTGAGCTTGAGGTAGCGGGCTGTTGCGCTGGCCTTGAGGGTAAAGCTCTGCTGGCGTCCCTCTTCCTTATAGTTCCAATCGCTGTCGGACATGGCGTCGCGGGCTATGTTCTTCAACTCTCCGAGAGGCTGGTAGTCCTTGCCGTCGAGGGAGTACTCTACGGCAAAGCTCTGGGGGAAGAACACCCACGAGCGACAATCGCTGAGGCAATTGATGCCGACGCTGGTAACGGGCTTCTCCTGCAGGAGGTCGATATTGAGTTCGACGTCTTTCTGCCAGCCTTGCCAGCCTCCGATACGGTAGTTGGTGGTTCCATAGAGGCGGTCGATGAGTCCCTCTTCTCCACTGTCGCGATACTGCTGGTCGGGCTCTACGGCATAGGTGAGCTTCTTATCGGCCACGAAACGGGTGAGATGCTGCTCGACCACTGTGCTGTAGCCATAGGTGGGACTGTAGGCGACGGCCTTGATGACGCAATCGCCATTGATGGGAATGGCCTGACTATAGACCGAGGAGGCATTGGTGGGGCAGGTGCCGTCGGTGGTGTAATAGAGGGTGCACTCGCCCGGGTAGTTGGAAAGGATCTCCAACGAGGTGCTGTCGTTGAAGCGCTGTTCCCAGCGACTGAAATAGGGTGCAGACAAGGGGATTCCCTTCTGGTAGCGTGCATCCATCTTCTCGGCAGAGGTGAGGAAGTCTTCGATCTTCTCTGTACCAAACTCCCTGTTGGGTTTAGAGCCCATCACGAAATCGAGCACACAGCCGTTGCGAAGCTGTTCGCCCGAGAGGAAAGCGCAATTGGTGGCACTACCGTCAACAGAAAGCGACTTGACATACTTGTTGCGATGGCTCTGCTTTCTGGCATTGATGACAATATCCTTTCCGTTCTCGAGATGGATGGTCACCTTGTCGAAGAGGGGGCTGCCTATGGCATAGTGGTCGGAACCGGGACAGACGGCATAGAATCCCATTGCGCTCATCACATACCAGGCGCTCATCTGACCGCAGTCCTCGTTTCCGATAAGGCCATCGGGGCGTGAGGTGTAGAAATCGAGGCATATCTGGCGCACGAGCTCGGCCGTCTTCCACTGGCTACCCAGATAGCAGTAGAGGTAGGAGGCATGGTGGGAGGGCTCGTTGCCATGGGCATACTGTCCTATAAGACCATCGATGTCGCTCTGATCGCGACCTTCGAGCTTGGCTTTGGTATGGAAAAGGCTATCGAGGAACTGCTCAGCCTTCTCGTTGCCGCCATGCAGGGCGAAATATTCTTTCAGATGATGGGGCACATAGGTCGAATACTGATAGGAGTTGGCCTCGGTGAAGTGATTGTTAACCTCGGAGGGAGAGAAGGGGGTGACGAAACCGCCATTGCGGCGTGCATGCATGAATCCGTTCTGGTCCATGATATTCATCCAAGAGAGGCTACGACGGGCATAGGTCTCGAGGTCGTACTTGGCGAACTGGGGCTGGTTGTATCCGAACTGATGGATACACCAGTCGTCGAAAGCATATTCAAGAGTCTTGGAGACGGACTCGTTGTCGTCCTCGCTGGAAAGATAACCCATCTGGCCATAGGTGCGATGAGCCTCGGTACGGTTGGAGGTCGCAATCATGGCCTGCATCAGAAGGTCCTCCATCTGGGCCTTGTTACCGGCAAAATACTCATCGATGATACCTGCCTTCTTGGCGTCGAGAATAACGGGGCAGGCGTGATAGCCTATCATGCAATGGGTCTCGTGGGCTGCAAGCTCCCACATGGGCAACTCTCCTCCCGACTCGTAGCACTTGGCGAAGGTATAGATGAAATCAGACGTACGCTTGCGGTCAATAATATTGAGCAAAGGATGGAGCGCGCGATAGGTATCCCAAAGCGAGAAGACGGTATAGACGTTGCGGTCTTTATCGCAGGTATAAATGCTGTCGTTCTGACCACGGTAGCGTCCGTCGGCATCGCTGAAGAGATAGGGAGCTGTAAAGCAATGGTAGAGGGCGGTATAGAAATTGGTTCTATCCTCCTTGGAACCACCTTCGACCTCGATCCTGGAGAGTTCCTTGACCCATGCCTTATGGCTGTCGTCTCTTGACTGGTCGAAATCGGAGGTATGGCTGGTAAGGTTGACCAGCGCTCCGTTGGCGTCGACAGCAGAGATGGCCACAGCCAGCTCTACGGACTCTACAGCCTCGTCGAAATAGACTACGGCATAGGCGTGCTCGCTCTCATCTACTACCACACCCTCCTGGGCACGGAAATAGTCGACCGACTTAATCTCTTCGCTGCTCTTGATAGCGAAATAGCATTTCTGACGGGGACTCCAGGCTGAGGAATTGCGGTAGCCGGTTATCATATTGCCGTCGACTTTGACGTCGCAGGAGAGAGTCTTATCGCGATGAGTGAGGTCGATAACAAGGCCTTTCTTGCCATCATCCTTGAAGCTGTAGCGATGGTAGGCTATACGCTCGATGACGGTAAGTTCGGCCTGGACATTGTTCTTGTCGAGGGTTACGCTATAGTATCCGGGCTCAGCATGCTCCTTTTTGTGGGAGAAATGAGAACGGTAGTTCTTCTGATGCAGGTCGGCCTCGGTCATATCGCCCACGAAAGGCATAACGAGAATATCACCAAAGTCCTCGCAGCCGGTACCACTCAGATGGGTGTGAGAGAACCCGTAGAGGGTGTCGTCGCTATAGTGGTAGGCGCTACAGCCGTCCCACCCTTCGAGACGGGTGTCAGGACCGGGCTGTATCATTCCGAAAGGATAGATGGCTCCGGGATAGGTGTGACCATGGAGATCGGTTCCTACAAAAGGATTGACGTATTCGGTAACATCGTGTGTGCATGCCGTAAGCATGAGCGCCACGCATACCAGAAGAGGATAGAACAGTTTTCGCATAGAGGATTAGTTTAAGGTAACATCTAAAAATTGCTTTCAAATGATTTTGGAATTTGTTTTAGTCAGATCCGCCGATATACATGATTGAGCGATGCGGGCATCGTGATTGAATGTATATCAAGGAGATGGCAAAACAAAACCAAAAGCATGAAAAATATATCATTTTACTCCTTAGATTACAATGTGGAATTTTTTGAGGTTACCTTAATTTCATCTTAATGAGGGCTGCTGCTCCAAGGATGGCAACCTCGTTGCTTGCCAGCTGGCTTACACGGATATCGACACTACCTTCGTAGATATTGAGCAGATGTTTCTTGAAACTCTCGCGGAGGGGACGGAGCAGAGGCTCGCCAACCTTGGCGGGACCACCTATCAGGAAGATAGCCTCAGGAGCAGAGAAGGTAACGCTGTTTGCCATGGCAATACCCAACAGATAACCGGTCTTCTCGTAGGTCTTGAGGGCTACGGGATCGCCTGCGTTGGCTGCATCACCAATCATTTTGGAGGTAACATCCTTGTCGGCTACGCCTGCAAGAGAATTGCTGTCGCCCATTTCGGCACGGGTCTCACAATAGGTCTGTACGATACCGCGGGCAGAAGTATAGGTCTCGAGGCAACCTTTGCGTCCACAGCTGCATTGGCGTCCTTCGGGGATGAGTATATTGTGGCCCAACTCGCCGGCACCACCGGTGGAGCCATGGACGAGCTTACCATCTACCACTATGCCGCTTCCGACGCCAGTACCCAGAGTGAACATGATGAAATGCTGCATGCCCTTGGCTCCACCATATACCAGTTCGCCATAGGCGGCTGCATTGGCGTCGTTGCTCAATACTACGGGCACATTCATATACTTGTGCATCTCCTTCTGGAAATCGAGAACGCCCTTGATGGGAAGATTGGGGGCATTGTCCACACAACCGGTATAGAAATTACCGTTGGGGGCTCCGATACCTATGCCGTCAATCTCGCTGACACCATTCTCCTTCATCAGGCCGTCAATCTCGGCCATGATGTCCTTGATATAAGGCTCAAGGAGCGTATAGTTGGTGGTGGGAATGCTGCGGCGAGCCATAATTTTACCATCGTTGCGAACGAGGCCCATATCTGTATTGGTGCCTCCGATATCAATACCAATTGCGTAGGTGTTATTCATAGTGCTTAATTTTTAATTATTATTTTCTCGCTAAGTTGTATCAGCCTCTGTAGGACATCGGCTATTTTTATAATTATTTTATGAATCTATACGATAATACAATCATACCGGTCGGTGGATAATTGTATGTATCAATCATTTCACATCCCGTATATGATGTTCTGGCGTATAACATTACGACTGCAAAGATACAAAAATAATGCAAATTGAAAAAAAATATGTATCTTTGCACTCGCATAGGGCTTGCTTAATTATTGCCTAACTCATTGCTCTATGCCTTATTTTGATATGTCAAAAAATACCGAAGAACCCTTCAACGAAAAAATATTCTCACTCGAAGACATCGACTACTCGCGTTTTTGGGGCACCAATGAGAAGATGCTTGATTTTGTACGCATCCTTTTCCCCAAGCTCAAGCTTGTCGTCAGAGGCGAGATGCTCAAGGTGATAGGCAGCAACGAAGACATAGAATTCTTCGAAGGCAAGTTTAACGCCATGCTTACCTATTACGAGAAGTTTGGCCGCATCAACGAAAACGCCATCATGCAGATTATGGAGAACGGCGGTTCTACACCTGAGGCTGAGACCAACGACGAAATACTGGTTCACGGACGCGACGGCATACTTGTCAAAGCCCGTACTCCCAACCAGAAGCGACTGGTAGATGCCATCAAGAAGAACGACATGGTCTTTGCCATAGGTCCTGCCGGTACGGGAAAGACCTATACCGCTGTTGCTCTTGCCGTTCGCGCACTCAAGAACAAGGAGATACGCCGCATCATTCTCACCCGACCTGCTGTTGAAGCCGGCGAGAATCTGGGATTCCTGCCCGGAGACCTTCGCGACAAGCTCGATCCCTATCTGCAGCCACTCTACGATGCCCTTCGCGACATGATTCCCCAGCAGAAACTCCTCTCCTACTGGGAGGACAATACTATTGAGATTGCCCCGCTAGCCTTCATGCGAGGCCGAACCCTCGACAATGCTTTCGTCATTCTCGATGAGGCCCAGAATGCTACCTCCTCCCAATTGAAGATGTTCCTTACCCGTATGGGACGGAATGCCAAATTTGTCATCACAGGCGACGTTACCCAGATTGACCTTCCCCGCCATCAGACTTCGGGACTCACTACTGCCACCCAGATACTCAAGGATATAGAGGGTGTGGAGCTCGTTCAGCTCGACAACAGCGACGTAGTCCGCCACCGGCTGGTAACCCGCATTATACGCGCCTACGACCGCCACGAACTGGAGGAAGAAGAGGCACGCGAAGCGCGCCGTCGAGAAAGAGAAGCAGCACGTATGCAAGAAAAAGAGAACCAGTCCCCCACCCTTCAGCCTATCCAACAATGATTACATATCCCAATTGCAAGATAAATCTCGGACTTCACGTGGTGGAACGCCGACCTGACGGTTATCACAACCTTGAGAGTATTTTTCTTCCCATAGGCCTGTGTGACGAGCTGGAGATTGAGCCCGCCAGCGAATTCTCCTTCACCCAGGAGGGCATCGAGCTCGACAACGCTCCGCTCGACAACCTTTGCGTAAAGGCTTACCATCTGCTGAAGGAGCTTTATCCCGACCAGGTAGGACCCGTAGCCATGCGACTGAAGAAGAACATTCCCTTCGGCGCCGGACTGGGAGGAGGCTCTTCCGATGCCGCTTTCGTGCTCCGGATGGTCTCCGAGCTGTTCCGACTCCCCGTTTCGACAGAAGAGCTGGAGGCCCTTGCAGCCCGAATAGGAGCCGACTGCGCCTTTTTTATCAAGAACCAGCCAGCCTATGCTACCGGCATCGGAAACCAGCTGGAGTCCCTCCAACTCGACCTCTCCGACTACCAGCTCGTTCTGCTCAAACCCTCCGACTACGTCTCCACCCGCGAGGCTTATTCAGGCATACATCCTCATGCCGGGAAAGCCGACCTTAGAGAGGCCGTAATGCGTCCTATCGGAGAATGGAAAGAGCTCATCGAAAATCATTTCGAGGAATCCGTATTCCCACTCCATCCCCGCATCCAGAAATACAAGGAAATGCTCTACGCCAGCGGAGCCCTCTACGCCTCCATGTCGGGAAGCGGGTCGTCGGTCTTCGGACTATTCGCAAAGGATGCCCCCATCCCCGATTTCGAAGATCTCGTTTATGCAGGCCCCGTAAAATAAATCATCTCTCGTAACAAAAAAAATTCACAATATGAAACTCGACGGAAGAAGAACCTCATCCAATGTTGACGATCGCCGTGGCCGTTCTGCCGGCAAGATAGGCGGCATCAGTCTTGGTGGTATTATTATTGCAGCCATCATTTATTTTACTACAGGCGACCTCAACAAATCGCTCAGTTCACTCTCCACCCAACAGGTAAGCAGCAATACCGAACAGGTGGCCTATCAGGGCACACCCGAAGAGGAGGCGC
Organism: Bacteroidales bacterium; assembly: GCA_024400565.1. Classification (GTDB taxonomy): domain Bacteria; phylum Bacteroidota; class Bacteroidia; order Bacteroidales; family P3; genus Colimorpha. Next base: position 24,248 of record JAKSMQ010000028.1, on the reverse strand, counting down.
TGGCTACCTTTACCAGTCAGATTCTGGCAGGCACAGAAGATGTGTGGACCAAGATATTCAAAGAGAATGGTCTCCAATATAAGGCCCCTAAGCTGGTACTCTTCACGGGTAGCGTCCAGTCGGGATGCGGAGGAGCGACATCCTCTTCAGGGCCTTTCTATTGTTCTGCCGATCAGACTGTCTACATCGATCTCTCGTTTTTTATGAGCATGAAAAAACAGTTCGGTACAGCCGGCGACTTTGCCTATGCCTACGTTATCGCCCACGAGGTAGGACATCATGTACAATATCTGCTCGGAACACTTTCTGACGCACACAACGAAATGTCGCGTTCAAGCAAGACCGAATCGAACCGCATTAGCGTACGTCTCGAACTCCAGGCTGACTTCTATGCCGGCGTATGGGCCCACAACGACAACAAGATGTTTGGCAGTCTTGAAGAGGGCGATGTTGACGAGGGTCTTGCAATTGCGGCCAAAATTGGAGACGACTACCTTCAGGAGAAAGCCTATGGACGTTCTCAGCCTGAGACCTTCAATCATGGAACTAGTGCTCAACGAAGTCGCTGGCTTAAGAAAGGTATTCAATGTGGAGACATTAAACAGGGCGACACCTTTTCTCCCGCCTATAATAAATTATAAAATCTATCATTATCGGCAAGAGAAGGTCGGCCATATGGTCGACCTTCTTTATTATTGAAATGTTATTCTGCCCACTATCAAGAAAGCGAAATCTGTTTATCAAGAGTAAGATTTTTCATCAACCAAAGGTCAAGACCGATTATCTCTATTGTCGATTAATCTCAAGTCCAATCCAATTATTCCAATACTTGCAGAATGATACATCTTCGTCATAGAGTCTAACGCAATATCACCTTGTGTTCCTTTTCTTTAGGATATTTTACAGAATAGGACAATGTTATGGTTTTCTGCTCGCGAGGCTGCAAGTTCACCTTCCATCGCACAACGCCTGTTTTCTCATCAAGCAGACCACCATCAATCTTCACGTCGAGCACTTTAAGATCTGCCACATTGGAGATTGGTATCTGGTCTTTTACATTCACGTCTACAACTTCGTTCTTTGTGTTCTTTATCGTTAGGGTAATGGTGGCTGTTTCGGTAATTTCCTTCGAGAGCACGCCACTCTTGTCGGGCGACGACTTCACAATCTTACGGCCGACGAGTACGTTAGGATCCTGTCCAACGGCAAAACGCATCGTATCGCCCGAACCTGATGTAACAATATTGGACATTGATACATATTTGTTATTCAAATACACGTTGCAACTGGCATCAAGCAAGCCCAATTGCTCCCACTCGGGCAACAATGCCGTAAAATGCACTTTCTCTTCCAGTTTAGGAGTAGTATAGCGTGCAAAGAGAGCCTTGGTGGTGTCGCTATGGAGCAGGATAGTCTGAACAGCCTCGTTAGAAGGTACAGTTTGAGGCATCTGGAGAGAATATTCACGAGATAGTGTCTGTACCCCGACAACCGACACATCGTTCAACGCCATAATTGAATAGCCAGCCGAAGCAACTGTAACAGTCTCAGCCTTCTCCATCACTACGTCGTTTCGCTTCGCCATCCTGGCTGCCTCCGGACGCTGGGAGTTCTGCTCGACGTAGTTCAGATAATAGGGATTCAACTGACGGTCGTAGCCAGCATAGCCGGCATCAGCTGTAGAAAATACGACCTGGCAATTGTTCCAATGCTCGCCTGTGTTTTGTTGCACGCTTCCCTTCAGCGAGAATACAGCCTGATGCATAGCCTCATCAAGCATCACGTCGTATGAATACCCACAATAAACCTGGCTGGTTTTGTATGAATAACTGATCTTGGCATTGGGCACATTTTTGGAAGAATAGACAGTCACATAGATATCATTCTGCGACGAAGAAACCGTCTTTCCACCAGTATAGCGTTTGACGAGCTGATCAATCTCTTTGTTCAGCTGGCGTTGGCGCGCTACAAGTTCTTCGATCTCTTGCATAGTCTTTTGACGTGCCGAGTTGATTGCTTGCGACTCTTTGCGCTGGTACTCAAATTGAGCCTTGAGATTAATAATTGTGTCAAAAGCCTGGGTGTTTCGGACAGCTTTTAGATTGTTGAGCGCAGATGACTGCTGGTTGAGCGTCGCCACTAAAATGTTAGCATTACTTATCTTAAGGTTAACATCGTCCAGCTGAGACTTAAGAGCCACATACTGGTTATAGGCAACCTGGGGCATCTCTCGAGCCAAAGTCTCCTTTGCAGGAAGATTCTCCTGCTCGCTACGCATAGAACTGATAAACCAGTCGGGCGAAGCCGAAAAATGGATATCGTTGGTCCCTACCGTGAGAGCATTCCCTGTAATAACAAATTTATTTTCACCTTTTTGAAGCGAAGCAACAATACACTTCTCCACCAGAGCGCTATTTGGATAAACCGTCACCTTCTCAATCTTACCTTTAACCTCGGTTTGTGCCATCGAAGTAGCACACAGACACGCCAAAACGGCTGAAATAAAAATCTTTTTCATCTCATATCAATATTATGCATAATAAACGGCATTTTAATTAAATTATTGCCCATACGGATAGAAATATTGCCCCACAAACCACGCCCGCCTTACATCTATCTAGCGTCCACTTTGCGTCTATCTAGCGTCCACTTTGCGTCTATCTAGCGTCCATATTGCCTCGACAATCGAGCAAAAAAGTAGACGCTACTCCGAGGCTACATACTGCCTCTATACTGAATACCTTCTGGCGAAATACCCAAAGGAGTAACTCGTAACGTAATGTTGCTTAGGTGAAAGAATCAATACACCCCAAAACATTCTTCTCACTTCTTACAATAAAAAAATCTCTTCTTCCGTTATTCAAATATGACAAATAATACCATTCTTTTTCTAATAAGCGCAATCGCCATTGTTGTTATCGTGGAATACCTTATCCTCAAGCTCTTGCACGATAGAAAATCCTCAGCAAACAACAACGCATTCAACCAGACTATTGCCAAACTACAGGCTGAAGTTGACAAAGAGCAACTACTTCGTCAACAAACCGATCGACACCTTAAGGAACGCGAAAACGCTCATCTACAAGAACTGCAACAACTGCGCAAGGACCTCGAGCAACAACGCCAGCGCGAACTTGAAGAGACCCGACGCTCCTATGAAGAGAATCTGCAATATTTCAAAAGTACTATCAAGGCCGATACAGAGAAGTTGTTGATTGAGCGAAGCGAATCGCTCCAAAAATCCAACAACCAGCAGATGGAGAGCATACTAAAACCCCTTAAGGATAATATAGACTCGATGCAACAGTCTATTACCAACCATCGTGAATCTCAGGCAAAAAACACCGAAAATATTACCCAAAGCATCAAGCAGATGATGGACCGTACCATTGAAATAGGTACGCAAGCCGACCGCCTCAGCAACGCCCTCCAGTCAAAGAACAAAACTATGGGCAACTGGGGAGAGTTAGTATTGACACGACTTCTTGAAAGCCAAGGACTTCAAGAGGGCATACACTACGATGCTCAGCCAACCCTTCGCGACAAAGACGGGAAGGCTATCCTTAACGAAGAGAGCAACAAACGTATGATACCCGACATAATATTACATCTTGCAGACAATCGTGATGTAATAATCGACGCAAAGGTATCTATTACAGCCTTTGCCGACTACCAGAATGCCCTCACAGAGGACGAGAAAAACGAAGCTGCACGTCGACATATCGAGTCTATCAAAAACCATGTCAAAGAGCTCTCGAGCAAACGATACAACGACTATATTGTAGCGCCCCGGATTTGTAGCGACTTTGTCATTATGTTCGTTCCACATGAGGGTGCCATGCAGCTACTTATGGCTTCAGACCCACAACTTTGGAACGAGGCATTCAACAAGCATAAGGTTTTCATAGTTGGAGGTCAAAATCTAATAGCCGCAACCCATATCATAGAGCTCACCTGGCGCCAGGTACTTCAAGACCGCAACACGCAGAAGGTAATGGAAGAGGCCAGCAAACTGATTGACCGCGTACGCACGTTCTACGAGCGTTTCCTGGCTGTCGGAAGCAGCTTGCAGGCGGCTCAAAAGGACTTTGACTCCTTAAGGGATAAGGTATTGACCGGCAAGCAAAGCATCATGACCTCGGCAAGAAGTTTGGAAAACCTGGGAGTCAAAGGCAAGAAAGCCCTCCCCGCTCCCGAAGTTGACGAATAGCCCTCTGTAATGGTATTGAAGAGAGTTTATTCTCTTAATATTGCCATTTGCAGAAGAAAGGATCCGGCCATTTTTCTAACCGCCTTTGTGGGATTGGAAAGGGTTAGTTGCGACTGCCATTAACTTTTTCTGCCAAGAAGCTAATCAGTTTCTTCTCGTCGACAGGCTTGACTTTGCTCAGACGAGGAGCCTTATTGACGAAAGCATTCTCAAAAGCAATCTGGTCGAAAGGTTTTCCGTCAATCTTTTGCAGCCATGTGCCCTTCATTCTAGGAAGATAGTAGTCGCGTATAAGCCCCGACCAGAGACGGCAGCTATAATCGTTCACGGGTTCATCGGCCGTATGATTACCATACCACACACTCACGATTCGACGGGCGTTAACGGCGTTACGGCGACGTTCTCTCGACGAAGAGGCCTTGCTTACAGCCTGCTCCTCCCATCGTGCCAGTCTGTGGGTAGGATGATGATCCAGGATAGCATCTATATCCATAAGTATCTCTTCGGAACGAGCCAGCAGACGATGAGCCTCGTCTTTATTCCCATTCTCCACAGCCTTGGCAATCTGCATATTGACATCCTCCACTTTGGCCGAAAGATACATAGCCGCAATCTCTATCAGGTCGGCTTTCAGAAGACTGGCCGAAGCCTTGTCCATCTTCATGACAGAAGAATCCAATTCCTTGTAACAGGCCATCAGCCGTTCTACCTGCAAGCAGAAAAGAGAGTCGGCCGCTACAGAACCACGACCCACGATATTGTTGCGTACCTGCCAGCCGAACTGGGGATGGTCGAAGAAAGAGGAATAGACCGAAAGCAACATTCCCTGATAGAACTCCACCATAGGAACCACCTCTCCATAACGGCAAGAAACATAGTCCTGGAGCCATTGTTGCAGATTAATCGCCTCGGTTGGGCCCATGTAGGCGGCATCACAAAGGAGTTCGTATATCATCTCGTTGTTTTCCAACCCTTCAGGAGCCATACCGAAACCGGTAAGATTGCCCTTGCTGGGCGAGTTCTGAGCCTCAATACGGCCGTTAGCATAATGTTCCATCACACCCGTATAGGCCGTCTTGCCACCCATATTGGGGATTACAGACCACACCCATGGATGGCCTCCGAATCCATGATAATATTCCCAGTCGAAACTGTTGTGCCAGAAACAGCAATTGTAGTCTGTAGCCATATCCAGCAGATAGAAACGGTCGCGAGGCACGTCGCGTGTCAGGGCTTCGAAGATTCCGTTTCCCCATTGCCATCTCTGGTAGCCGAGCGTCCATCCCTGCATCACCCATACCGCTTCGTCATTGGCATCGTGAATACTCTGATATACAGCACGTCCGTAGCGGGCCATCAAAGCCGTATCGGAGGGCACATCCATCTCGTTGAACGAATCGCTCAGATAGTACTTTCCCCGACCGAAATATTCTTCCCACTTTCGGACAAAACGGGAACCGATCTCCACAAAGAGAGGCGAATCGGGACGAATGCGGTAGTTACGGTACTCGCTTGGCATCCAGTCCCAACCTGTGGTATCGAGCGCCACATCGTAGTGGTCGGCCAACGCCTTGGGAACAAAGCCTCCGAAAGCAGGACATATTGGTTTCATATCCAGGGCCGTCATGCGGACCATCACATGACGGGCCAGACGTATCTGATCGTGATGCCAATGACGGCCAAGCGGGCCGTCGAAGCTATTGCCACACAGGTTGCCCATACGCATCCAGGGCAGATGGGCGGGTCCGACTTCCCAGGCATCTATCTCAGCATCAGAAAGTCCCATATCTTTGAATACCTCGCGAAAAACCGCTTCCTGAGCCAACAGCATCAGAGGCATATCTATTCCGTGGAGCGCCATCCAGTCTATTTCTCTATCCCAACGTGCTTCGTCCCAGAAGGGCATCGTGTAGCCATAGGTTACCACATTGAAATACTGATGATCGCGATAAGGAGTTGACACCTTGACCATGGCCGAATCGAGGCTGTCGGGGCGAACAAACCTATTGCCCGTCCAGCTGCATATTCCAGCCCTCTGACTCTTAGCCCAATGGTAGAAACTGTAGCAGGCCGCCGTAGGGCTGCTGGCCGTAACAACTACCGAGTCGCCATATACCCGACAACTTCCGCGGTCGCATCCGTCGGAATCCTTGTCGAGAGTCAGAGACACTCTCACGGGCAAAGTTCCACCCGTCCAACGGTCTATTACCTCACGAGCCGCATTCTCTCCAACCTGAGCCATAGCCGAAGCCGCCATACACAAAGATGCAGCTATCGCCACGACATACCTGAATATATTTGTTATCACAGTAGTATTCATAGAGTTATATTGAAACATTCCACGCGATTTGCCTTTTGGCTGAAATGCAAAGGTACAAACAATTTCCGAAACTGTCGAACTTTAGTTTATTTTTCAAACCCAGGAGCATTATCAGGAAGACGTAACACACTATAGACCAACGTAATCCCAGTTACTATTAGAGAGCAAGTTTTCTGTTCTCGCGACGGCCGACCAAGGCTGAAATCAGGATAGTCTTGCGGGCACATAGACAGCATATAGGCAGCACCTAGACAGCACCTAGACAGCATACAGACAGCACATAGAGTCCACAAAGAGTCCACGAAAACGGGTTTGAGTGCTGTTTATGTGGAGAGTAGATGGAGAGTAGGTGGAGAAAATGTAGAGAAAAATGTTTCTGGCCAGACACTATTCCCCAATATACAACAAAGGTCGGACAGGAGTCCAATGGCTGAAATAATATTGCAAAATAATATTCAAGTATTGCCCACGGGCGAAATTATAATAATATATTTTTGCCAATTCAGTTTTTTTCGTATCTTTGCACTCTAAAACTCATCATTCATTATGAAGAAACTGATATTTGCATTGTTCATTTTGAGCATGATAACCGCTCAAGCACAGAAAAAAGGTAGCGCCGAAACCCGAGCTTTGATGCAACAGCATCGCTCCGAGAAGCACCTTATGGCCAAAGATATGCCCTTTGCCGACCAGCTGGCCGTAAGCCAGGAGGGCGACGTTTGTATGGTTAGAGTTCTGGCCAAAGTAACCAAAGGTTTCAACCGCGCAATCCTCGAGCAACAGGGCATCAAGGTTACCTCTCAGGTAGCAGACATAGTTGCCCTCCGACTCCCTATCGAAAAAATGCAAGTACTCGAGAACGAGGCCTCCGTGTTGCAATACTCGGTTGCCCACAAGGTGAAACCTCTCTGCGACAAGGCCCGTGTTGACACCCGTACCGACAGCGTGCAGGAGGGCTACGGTCTGCCTCAGGCCTTCAAGGGCGACGGCGTGCTGGTAGGCATCTGCGACTGGGGATTCGACTACAAGCATCCCAACTTCAACAGCAGCCAGGAGAAACGCGTCTTCGCAGCCTGGGATCAGTTCAAGACCAGCGGTCCTGCCCCCGAGGGTTTCGACTACGGAACCGAGTTCAGAGGCTACGATGCCCTCTGCGAAGCCGGTAGCGACACCTCTAACATCTACCAATACAACTCTCACGGCAGCCATTGTGCAGGCATCATCGGCGGCCGCGGTACCAAGAACGAAGGCAACAGCGCCAACAAATATACCGGCCAGGCTCCTCATTGTCAGTTCCTTTTCGGATCGTGGCTCCTCGACGAGGCATCTTGGATAGACCAGGTTGCCTGGATGTGGAAGGTTTCGAAAGAGGAAGGCAAACGTCTTGTTATCAGCAACAGCTGGGGCATGTATTCGTTCAGCACCATCGACGGAACCTCGCTTGCCAGCCAGGCCCTCAACCACTATGCCGACAGCGGTATCGTATTCGTGACCAGCGCAGGTAACAACGGCGATGCCGAGTACCATCTGGGCCTCAACTTCGACGGTACTCAGGACACAATTGGTTCCATTGCCGCCTACTATCCCGGCGACGGCGGACAGATGCTTATCTACTGGGGCGAACCCGGCCAGCAGTTCCAGGCCGGATTCGGCATCAGCAACAACAGCCGCGACCTTTTCCGCGGCCCCTTCTTCGCAACCAGCGACGACATCACTTATCAGGAAGGATTCATCCTCGTGGACGGCGACACGGTACGCTACAACGTGATAACCGAGAGCGCCAACCCCTTCAACCAGCGTCCTCACGTAATACTCAAGGTCGACAAGGTTGGCAACTATAACCTCCACATGTTCTGTACCGCGCCCGAAGGCACCCGCCTCAACGTATGGAATGTAAACTACGTTCGCGAACATGAGAGCAACGTGGGCATGGCCTTCAAGAGCCTCAGCTGGCCCGGCTACAAGAACGGCGACTACTATTACGGCATCGGCGAGCCCGCCTGCGCAGAAAACAGTATTGCCGTAGCAGCCCACTCCTCCGGCCGCTTCAAGGACGGAGAATGGATGGCCGGCGAGATTGCCTATTTCTCCAGCTATGGTCCTACCCTCGACGGAAGAGCCAAACCCGACATCTCGGCTCCCGGAGTAGGCGTAATCTCCTCCATCAGCAGCTACGACAATGGCGACTATACTGTTCAGGCTGTCGTTCCCTCTGGCGGACGTACCTATAAATGGGCTTCGATGAGCGGAACCTCCATGTCTGGTCCTCAGGTTGCCGGCATCTGCGCCCTGATGCTTCAGGCCAACTCTCATCTTACCGTAAACCAAGTCAAGGACATCATAGCCAATACCGCCATCAACGACGAAAAGACCGGCGTTCTGGTAGCCAACGACAGCACAAGTATCCGTTGGGGCCACGGCAAGATTAACGCTATGGGTTGTGTAAACGGAGCCATCGACCGCCTCTCGGTAGACGAGGCTGTTGCCCTCGACGTTCAGCTTGTGGCCTATCCCAACCCCGCATCCAACCAGTTCACACTCCTTACCGGAAGCAACTTCGAAAGCCAGATTGCAGTCTACACCATCGACGGCCGCAAGGTAATGAGCACCCGTATTGCCGCCGAAGGTACTATCGACTGCAGCCGCTGGGCAAAGGGCGTATATGTGGTACGTTGCCAGGATCGTACCGGTGTACGTAGTACCAAGATTGTTGTTCGATAATCAACATCAAAAATACTTGTAACAGAAATCATGCTGAACCTTTTCCGACAAAACATCTTTGCGCAATATGCCATCCTTCTGGTGGTAACGTTGCTGATGTGGGCGTCCTCGTTCATGAACCCCGTCGGTATGGTATCAATCGATTTCAACTCTCCCCTCAGCATGGTCTTGTACCTCTGGCTGAAGAAAGAGCCCCTTACCGCCACCATACTGGCCTATCTGCTCATGCTGGGTGGCGGATACATGCTCAACACGATACTCTACAACCGGCGTCTCATCGGCCAGAATACCATTCTGCCGATGTTTGCCTACTGCATACTGATGAGTTGCAGCACGGAGACCTTAGGTCTGAGCCCCATCGTGATAGTCAATATCTTCGTCATCATCCTCATGCAGCAGATGATGGTACCCGACACGCTCCATGTGTCGTTCGACCAGATTTTCAACTCAGCCATGGTCATCTCGATAGCATCACTCTTCTATCTGCCCGCCTTGACCATGCTGATTTCCATGCTGCTGATTGTCATCATCCATAGTCTTTACCATTGGCGCCATTGGGTGATGCTCCTTCTCGGCCTGGCCGCTCCCTACATCATCGTATTCGTTATTTACTTTATGAGCGACAGCCTTACGGCCAACTCATTTCTGATACGCAACGAACTGGAGGACGTCAAGCTCTTTATTGCACCCTCTTCGTTTGTCCAGTACCTGCAACAGGGAGGACTCATCCTGATGATACTGGTCGGACTGATTGCCAGCATCTCCCAATCGAGAGACATCACAGTAAACCGCCGCAATATGGCGATACTCGCTACCCCTCTGGTCGGAGGTCTGGCTCTGTTGCCCTACAACACTATCTTCCCCATCGATTTCCAGTTCCTGGCCCCCTCAACAGCCGTTCTAATTGGAATCTTCTTCTATAATGCGAGCCCATATACGGCACGCAACAAGAAGAATTGGGCCGTTGAATTATTGTTCGTTATGTTTGCATTAATAGGATTTCTGCCATGCTGAAACTACGTCATACTCCCGATCTGATTGAAGCCGGATGCGACGAAGCCGGACGCGGATGTCTTGCAGGTCCGGTTTTTGCGGCAGCAGTCATCCTGCCCGAAGGCTATACCAACGAGCAGCTCAACGACTCGAAGAAGCTGACCGAACGCCAACGCTATGTGCTGAGAGAAGTCATCGAGCGCGAGGCTCTGGCTTGGGCCGTAGCCCAGGTAGACAACGAGGAGATAGACCAGATGAACATACTCCGAGCCTCGATACATGCCATGAACAAGGCCGTGAAAGAGCTTATCGTGAAAGCCAATCCGGCCCCGCAGATGTTGCTTATCGACGGCAACAGATTCTACAATGAGACCGACCTTCCCTATGCTACCATAGTAAAGGGAGATGCCACCTACCTCTCCATCGCCGCAGCCTCTATCCTGGCCAAGACCTACCGCGACGACTATATGAACCAGGCTCATGAGCAATACCCACAATATGGCTGGGACAGCAACAAGGGCTATCCGACTGCAAAACACTATGCTGCCCTCGAAGCCTTAGGTCCCACTCCTCTCCACAGGAAGAGTTTCCGACTGGAGAGACAGCTATCACTCGAATTTTAACTACAAAAAAAAGAATAATCATCTAACCCAGCATATTTCTAAAACATGAATAAGAAACCTCTTTTTACAGGAACCGGCGTTGCACTCGTAACCCCATTCCGCAAACAGGACAGCATCGACTTCAGCAAGCTTGAAGTGATGATAAACCATGTAATCGATGGTGGAGTAAACTTTATCGTTGCTCTGGGAACCACGAGCGAGGCTGCCACTATGACCAGCATCGAGAAGGATGCTCTCCGCGACTTTATCGTAGAGACCGTTGGCGGAAGAGTGCCCATCATGCTCGGTATGGGAGGCAACAATACCCAGGCTCTTACCGACACTATTCAGCATACCAACTTTGAAGGCATACAGGGTATACTCTCCGTTACTCCTTACTACAATAAGCCCCAACAACGTGGTCTGATTCAGCATTTCAAGACTATCGCCGACCTCTCCCCCGTTCCTGTCATGCTCTATAACGTGCCCGGCAGAACAGGTTGCAACATGATGGCCGAGACAACCCTCCAGCTGGCAGAAGAATGTCCTAATATCATAGGCGTAAAGGAAGCCTCGGGCAATATCAACCAGGTGATGGAAATATTGCGCAATAAACCTGCCAATTTCCAACTCCTCTCGGGTGACGACGCTCTTACCTACCCCATGATTACCCTGGGCGCAACAGGTGTCATCTCCGTAATGGCAAACTCTCTTCCCAAAGAGATGTCCCAGATGGTCAACTATGCCATGAAGGGTGACCTCAAGAAGGCTCTGCCTCTCCACTACAAGATGCTACCCCTGATGCACGCTATCTTTGACGAAGGCAACCCTGGAGGCATTAAGGCTCTACTCGAAATCCAGGACCTCATTACTAACCATCTCCGCCTGCCCCTCTGCAAGGTAAGCAAGCCCCTCTACAACAAATTGGCTCAACTCTACGCAGAGTTCTGCAAATAGCATAACTTCCAAAACTAAAGATTTCACTTCACAACGTGACTCCCAAGATACCTCATATTATCGCTCAAGAGATGGAGAAATTCGAGCAGATCTATTCTCAACAGCTCTGCACTTCGGTTTCTCTCATCCAAGAGATTTCTTCCCAGCTGGCTCAGCAACGCGGCAAGAAACTGCGCCCCATGCTCACCTGTCTCTCGGCGGGAGCCTGCATAGGACATGTGCCCGACAAGAAGCTATACCTGGCTGTTGCCCTTGAACTTCTCCATAACAGCAGTCTCATCCATGACGATGTCGTTGACGAATCGGATATGCGCCGCGGACAGCCAACAGTAAACCATCGCTGGGGCAACAAGATTGCCGTTCTAACCGGCGACTTCTACCTGGCTAACGCAATGGCTCTGCTCTGTCAATATGCCAGTTCGGACGAGATGAACATCGTAAATCAGACTGCCGTAGAGATGAGCGAAGGAGAACTCCTTCAGCAGCAGAGCAGTCTGCGTAGCGACTTGAGCATTCAGGCATACAACGCTACTATCTACAAGAAGACGGCCTCTCTGTTGTCTGCATGCTGTCAGGTTGGTCAATGGTCGGAAGAAGGAACAGCAATCAATATGAAGAAATTCGGTACCCATTTCGGAATGGCATTCCAGATGCGAGACGACCTGCTCGATTATATGCCTGCCGCCCAGACGGGCAAGCCCTATGGCAACGACCTTATCGAACATAAGATGACTCTTCCTCTAATCCATTACATTAACCGATTGGGAGAACATGATGCCCAGCATCTGATGAAGATGATAGAATCACCCATGCTGGGAGACGAGGTCGTGATGCAAGTGATAGCAGGAGCGGATAACTCCGGGGCCCTGGAAGATACCCGTCGCGATATCAACAAGGAGATTGATCTTGCCATTGAAGAATTGGCACAATTGCCCCAGTCGGAATACAAGAACAGCCTTGTATCTCTCACGGAGAGTCTCCGGCCCGAGCTAATCTGACCTCAACCTGCAATAAAAGCAAACATTGAAATACTAATAAAGAAAAGAAGCAAACAGAATTAATTTCGAAAAACATAAAATTCCAACAATAATGAAGAAACTCATCCTTACCCTTGCCGCCGTAGCTATGGCATTCGGCATGATGGCACAGAACGTTAAGACCGTTCCCGAGAATGTAGACGTAAAAACCCTCGATGGCAAAACCGTTCAGACATCTGTTATCAAGAATGACGGAAAGCCCATCATACTCAGTTTCTGGGCTACCTGGTGCAAGCCTTGCAACAAAGAACTTGATGCTATCTCCGAGGTATACGAGGATTGGCAGGCAGAAACCGGCGTAAAACTGATTGCTGTTAGCATCGACGACGTAAAGTCCTCCGCTCGCGTTAAACCTTGGGTTAACGGAAAAGGTTGGGAATACGATGTATACCTCGATGCCAATCAGGAATTCAAGCGTGCCATGAACGTAGTAAACGTACCCCACACTTTTGTTATCAACGGCAAAGGCGAAGTTGTTTGGGAGCACACTTCCTATGTAGACGGCAGCGAGGCTGAATTGTTCGAAGTAGTAAAGAAGGCAATGGAAGCAGCCAGCGAGGCTGAATAATCCAGCAGTCCATCCACACCTGTAGATTCGGAGTTCTCGGCAACCCAAAGGCCGAGGCTCTGAATTTCCCATTCAAGGAACTTAATAAATATTGAATTATATTTTATATGAAGAATAAATACATAATGCTTATTGCCGCTCTTGTTGCTTTTGGGCTCACTTCAAAAGCGCAGAACGTTCTTGGCGGTGGCCAGGTAAGCGGCAACATCCAGCTCGATGGTCAGATTTCACGTGCCGATAGCCTTATCGGTTCAGAAAATGTGCCCGAGAAACTGCTGATGAATGCCCGTGCCGACATTCTCTACACCAATGGCAACTTTAGCGCCGGTCTTCGATTCGAGGCCTATCAGAACCCTATGCTCGGCTTCAACGCCGCATACAAGGGTCAAGGTATTGCCAATTATTTTGCCGCCTACAATGGCGAGAAACTCGGCATTACTGCAGGCAACTTCTACGACCAGTTCGGTAATGGTATGATACTCCGCGCCTACGAAGACCGCTATCTTGGACTCGACAATTCAATTCGTGGTTTCAACGTCAAATATCGTCCTATTGAAGGTATTACCCTCAAGGGTGTAATTGGTCAGCAACGTGTTTATTGGGACTATGGTCAGGGTATTGTTCGTGGTCTTGATGGCGAAATCAACCTCAATAGTGTAATCAAGCCTTTTGCCGAAAGCAAGACCCGAATCACCCTCGGTGCCGGTTTTGTAAGCAAATACGAAGCCGATGAAACCGTACCTTCATCTGTACCTGGATATAAGCTGAACATTCCCCAGAATGTGGGTGCAGCTTCTGTTCGCATGGATCTCAGCCATGGTGGCTGGGGACTCCAGGCTGAATATGCCCGCAAGGGTCAAGATCCCAATGTGCTCAACGACTACATCTATCACGAAGGCGAAGCCCTATTCCTCTCTGCTTCCTATAGCCAGAAAGGCTTCAGCGCCAATGTTCAGGCAAAACGCGTTGACAATATGGGATTTAAATCCGTTCGTAGCCAGAGTGGCGAAATGCTTTATATCAACTATATCCCCGCTATTACCAAACAGCACACTTATGCATTTCTCACCCTCTATCCCTATGCCACTCAGAATACCGGCGAGATGGGACTTACCGGTGACGTAATGTACAAGATTAAGAAAGGTACCGTTCTTGGAGGCAAATACGGAACCGACATCCACTTCAATGCCAGCTGGATTGCCGCACTCGATACTACAACCATCGGTGGTCGCGGTACCGAAGGTTATACTGCAACTTATTTTGGAACAGGCGATGCCTACTATGCAGACGCTACCGTCGAGGTTGCAAAGAAGTTCTCCTCCAAGCACAAACTCGTTGCCACCTATGGCTATGTGCTCTTCAACCCCATCGTTGAGGGTCACGCCGGAGATATGCATCACAACCATGTATTTATTGCAGACTACACCTGGAAAATAAACAAAAAGAACGTGCTCCGTCTCGAAGCCGAACTGCTCGAGAGCGACAGCAAATATACTCCTGAAGTTGACGACAAACGTTGTGGCGACTGGATTATGGGCTTGGTTGAATACAACTTCACCTCTAACTTCTTCGCATGCTTCAGCGACCAGTATTGCTATCGCGACGGCAATGGAGCCAACTATCCCCAACTAAGTGTAGGATACACCCACAATGCTACCCGCCTTCAATTAGGTTACGGAAAACAGCGCGAAGGCATCATCTGTATCGGTGGTGTATGCCGCCAGGTTCCTGCCAGCAATGGCCTTACATTCAGTTTAACCCACAGCTTCTAATCAGTCACGAATATGAAACTTAATAAAGTATTGAGCGTAGTTGCGCTCAGCCTCATTTCTCTGTTCGCAGCTTGCGACAAAATTGAATCAGACAATTATCTTGTATTCTCCGGAGCATCTGGAGAATGGTACGATGGTAACGGAGTTGCCGACAAGAGCCAAAGAGCATTCCTTGATAAATTTACTGGTATCCGTTGTGTAAACTGTCCTACAGCTGATGAAGCTATTCATGCTGCAATGGAACAATATGGAGACAAGCTGATTGCTGTTGCCATCCACGATAGCAGCACATTCGGTATGCCAGTAGAGGGCTTTGACCTCAGAACAGAAGATGGCAACACTTGGAGAAATACCCTTCGCGGATCGGGCGGTCTTCCAGCAGCCCTTGTTATGCGCGATGGAGATATCTTTACCCCCACATCTGGCATCCAGGCAAAAGTTGACCCCATATTGGCTCAGTCTCCCGTTGTCGCAATCTCTGTAGAGAGTCAACTTAGCGATCGTACTGCAAACATAGGCATTAACCTTGAGTTCCTTCAGACCTGCAACGATAACCTTAATCTTACCGTATTTATTATGGAAGACGGCATTATCGGCCAGCAGTTTCAGCCTGATGGCAGCCATAAGTCAGACTATGTTCACAACCACGTTCTCCGCGACGTCATAACTGACGTTTGGGGTGCTGAAGTTGATGCTGATGGTCAGGCTGGCACCAAGCGATTCTGCAATATCAAACACACCATAGAGCAGAACAATTGGAATCTCAGCAACTGCAAGGTTGTTGCCTTCATCTCAAACCGCAGCACCAAAGCTATCCTCAATGTAGCCGAATGCGAACTCTAAAAATCAAGTAACTCTACAACACACAGCTACCTATTCAATTTTCTACGAACTCAGGTAGCTGTCTTTCTTATATACAAGTCGGATAAGACAACCTGCATAAGAACATTCACCATTCCCTCATGAACAAACGGATTCTCGGTCTCACATTACCCAACATCATCACCAATATTACCGTTCCCTTGTTGGGAATAGTAGATATGGCCATCGTGGGACATCTCAGCGCAAAACATATTGCCGGCATCACTATCGGCACCAGTATATTCAACCTGATATACTGGAATTTCGGATTCTTGCGTATGGGTACTTCCGGATTTACTGCGCAGGCCTATGGCGCACGCAGACTGGATGAAGCCGTAAGGGTATTTGTTCGTTCGTTGGCTGTAGCATGGACAATTGCTGCCACACTTATCATTCTCCAATGGCCTATTTCTCTTCTGTCTAAAGTAATCTTTAGTGGAACTGACGAGGTAATGAGGTATGCTATGACCTATTTCTTCGTCAGAATCTGGGCAGCCCCGGCCACCTTGGGTCTTTATGCCATAAAAGGATGGTTTATCGGAATGCAAAACAGTAAGCTGCCAATGTGGATTGCCATATTCATCAATGTAGTCAACATTGTCTGCAGTCTGATTTTCGTTCTCGTATTGAAATGGGACATTGCCGGAGTAGCACTTGGAACAGTAATAGCGCAATATAGTGGACTTGTAGTCGGATTATTCTTTGCCCGCAAATATTATGGTCGTATCTTCCATCGTCATATCGACATTAAAGGGAGTCTCAAACTGCGCGAGATGAAACTCTTCTTTAAGGTTAACGGAGACATATTCCTTCGTACCATCTGCCTTGCTGCTGTTTTCACATTTGTAACAGCCGCTTCGGGACGTATTAACGACGAGATACTGGCCATCGATGCTCTCCTGCTTCAGTTCTTCCATCTGTTCAGTTACATTATGGACGGATTTGCTTATGCAGGAGAAAGTCTTGTCGGCAGATATATCGGCGCACGCGACGGCCGCAATCTTCGCATCTGTGTACGCTATCTGCTTCTCTGGGGGCTTGCCATGACGGCCCTGTTCTCGCTCCTGTACTTTATCTGGGGCAAGGAATTCCTCAGCATATTCAGCAATGATGCCACCATCATAGAAGGGGCCATGAACTACATGGTATGGGTTATGGTAATCCCGCTATGCGGATTCAGCGCATTCCTTTTCGATGGCATATTCATCGGCGCAACAGCCAGCCGAACAATGCGTAACTGTATGTTCATCGCATCGATGTCTTTCTTCCTTGTATTCTATGGTGGAAAACAGATCTTTCTGGGCAGTTTCAACGCCCCTTTAGGAAACGCCCCGTTTGTTGCCAACAATATTCTGTGGGCATCATTCATGGCCTATGTCAGTCTGCGAGGTATTCTGCAGGCATTATATCTCAAGAAATCTGTATATTCGCAAGTAAACTAAACACAAATAACACATATTATGAAACGTATCATTTCATTAGTAGTATTGATGGTACTGGCTCTGACCTCTCAGGCTGCATTTCTGAGAAATGTACCTCTTACACTACTCCAACCTAACGGCGACACGCTTCGCTGCTATGCAACCGGAGACGAATATTATCAACGTCTTCACGACGCATTAGACTACACCATCATCAAGAATATCCAGACCGGATACTTCGTCTATGCGAACCGTAATTTCCAGGGCGAACTGGTTGCAACCTCCGTTGTAGCATTAAGCACAGACCTGGCAGCAGACAAAGAAGCGCTCACTTCTGCCCAGGCCCAGATTGTCTCTATGGGCATTCAACCGGGACTCCGTCTCAATCCCGAGGCCATCTCCATGAAGCAGAAAGCATTTGATATTCCTGCCCAATACCGGTTACCCGAAAGAGCAAAGACCTCGGGAACCAATCATGGCGTAATAAACAATATCGTTATCTTCATCCGATTCTCCGACGATAGTGAGATTTCCACTCCTTTCAGCACTATCAACGCCATGTTCAACGACTCTACAGCAAACAGTACTTCCATGTACCAGTACTTCAAGGAGGCCTCCTACAACAAGATTTTTATCCCCACCTACTATTATCCCGCTCCTAACGGAAATACGGTAATATCTGTCCAGGACTCGTTCCCTCGCAGTTATTATTGTCCCTACGATTCATACAACACAAACGGCTACACCGACGACGACCAGAGAAGAGAGCGTGAGTTCAGTATGCTTGAACGTGCAGTCAACTATGTAAACGCCAATTCCCCCATCCCCACAACCCTCGATCTCGATTACAACAACGATGGCACTATCGACAACATCTGCTTCATCGTAAAAGGAACCTATACCGGTTGGAGCGATTTGCTCTGGCCTCATAAATGGTCTCTCTACGACCGTTACGTTCAGATTAACGGCAAACGCGTCTACACCTTCAACCTTCAGCTCGAGGGTTCCGGTTCCCACTACTTCAGCAGCAGTACCCTCTGCCACGAGATGTTCCACACCCTTGGTGCCCCCGACCTCTACCACTACTCCGGAGGAACGACCATCAGTCCTGCCGGCAGCTGGGACCTTATGGGTAGCAACACCACTCCTCCCCAGCACATGAGTTCGTTCATGAAATACAAATACGGCAACTGGTTCGACAGCATTCCCGAGATTACCGCTTCCGGCACCTATACCCTTTCTGCCATTTCGGACCAGAATCCCGATTATCCCCAAACCTACAAGATTGCCTCCCAGGACCCCAACCAATGGTTTATCGTCGAATACCGCAACAACAACGACCATTTCGAAGCAGCCCTTGCCGGTAGCGGTCTTCTTTGCTGGCGACTCGACACCCGGTATCAGGGTGGTGCCAACTTCGACAGCATAAGCCAGTTCGACGAGCTCTATCTCTTCCGTCCCGATGCCAACAACTATGGCAGCAACGGAAGCACCTCCCGAGCCTATTTCAGCCAGCGTGTAGGCCGTAGCAGTTTTAGTGAGACAACCAATCCTCATCCCTGGCTCACTAATGGCACGAGCGACACCACTTTCTCCCTGTCCGACATTACCGTCAGCACAGACAACAGCAGCTGCACGTTCAACTACGTCTATCGCGGAGGCTGTGTAACTCCCGAGAATCTTCGTGTCTCTTCGCTTGGCGCTCACAACACCTCTGTAGAATGGAGCGGCCGCGGACAGCTGTTCCGTATTGCCTGCCGGACGGCAGGCAACCCAAGCGACGTACGCTACAAGACTTCCGCAACTCCCTCTACCACGTTCTACGGACTGACCCCCAGCACTACCTACGAATGGGCTGTAAAGGCCATCTGCTCCTCCGAGGACAGTACCGACTATAGCGACTGGCATCAGTTCAGCACCATCTCCTGCGACACTCCTTCCGAGTTAGAGATCGGAGCTCAGACCAGCACGTCCTACTACATGCCTTTCAACACCTATTACAACTATTCCTACTGCCAGCAGATCTATCTTGCCAACGAGATAGGTTCCGAGGGACAGATCACCTCCGTTTCGTTCCTCTACGACAGCGCAAGCCCCAACGTAACCTGCAAGAACGACTGCGCCATCTATCTGGCCCACACTTCTCAGAGTCAGTTCACCTCGGGCAGCAACTTCATTCCCTTCAGCAACTTCACCCGTGTCTATGGAGGAAATCTCAATGTTTCTGCAGGCTGGAACACCATCGGCCTCTCTACCCCCTTCAACTATAACGGTACCGACAATCTCGTACTTCTCATCGTCGACAGCTCCGGATCGTACGAAACCAGCCAGCATAAATTTGCTACAGCATCTACCTCCAACTATATGACCATCTACGCCTACAACGACAACAACATTCCCAACACAAGCGATCCTACCAATGTCAGCACCAGCCGCAAACGCGAACGTGTAGTCACCCGCTTCTACATCTGTCAGCCTCAGGAGCAGGTAACCGTAACAGCCCTTTCCGACGACGAGAGCAAGGGTACTGTCGAAGGTGGCGGTTCTTACGATATCCATGCAACCGTAACCCTTCTTGCAACACCTGCCGAGCATTACAACTTCTCCCATTGGACCACCTCCTGGAACGAGCAGATCGACTCGGCCCTCTTCTCCTTCAGCGCCGATTCAAGCGTAACCTGCACGGCATTCTTCACTCCCAAGCAATACCGTCTCAACGTCAATACTACCGGCGAAGGAGCTGCGTTTGCAACCATAGAGGGTAGCGGCGACTACGACTATCTCTCCCAGGCAACCCTCCAGGTCAGCACTTCCGGCAACGCTATCTTCAGCGGCTGGAGCGACGGAGACCTCAGCAATCCCCGTACCGTTACCATCGTGGGCGACACCACCCTTACCGCCATCATCGATCTCGAGGTAGGCATTTCCGAGGCCGACCGAGCCCTTCTTACCCTTAGCGGAAACACACTTACCATTACCGGTTGCGAAGGACACGACATACTCGTTTCCGATGTTCTAGGCCGTACCGTCTTTGCCGGACGCTACTCCCAGCCCGTCATCCTTCCCCACAAGGGAGTCTATATCGTACGCATCGGCGAACAGTCCACTCAAAAGGTTGTCGTAAGATGAATCCCGTAATAGATTGGGAAAACGCCGCCCGCTATGCCGAAGAGCATACCACCCAGCCCGATCGGGTTCTCTATGAGCTCGATCGCTGGGTTCATCTCTATCGGGCCCAGCCCCGCATGGCTGCCGGCGCCTATCAGGGAAAGCTGCTGGAGTTCCTCACCTCTATGACCCGGCCCCTTAAAGCCGTTGAGGTAGGCTCCTTTGTCGGATACAGTACTATCTGCATCGCCCGCGGACTGGCCCCCGAAGGGACCCTTCATGCCATAGAGATCGACGAAGAGTGCGAGCCCGTCATCCGCCGGAATCTCGCCCAGGCCCATCTCTCCGATAAGGTCAGTCTCCACATAGCCGACGCCCAGTCGGTCATCCCCACCCTGGGCGACGATATCGACTTTGCGTTTATCGATGCCGACAAGACCTCCACCCGCCATCACTACGACCTCCTCGTGCCCCGCATGCGCAAAGGAGGCGTTATCCTTATCGACAACGTGATGTGGAGCGGAAAGGTACTTGTCCCCCACCCTGCTACCGACCACGACACGGCCCGTTTCAAGGCTTTCAACGACTACATCCA
The DNA here is from genome assembly GCA_024400565.1 of Bacteroidales bacterium. Lineage (GTDB taxonomy): Bacteria > Bacteroidota > Bacteroidia > Bacteroidales > P3 > Colimorpha. The sequence goes on along the minus strand of JAKSMQ010000028.1, from coordinate 3,083 downwards.
GTCCGACCCCAGGGTAGAGAACATCTTCCTTCCCCTGCGCGACGGCCTTTTGCTCTGCCGGGTCGTATAAATCCGCAGCCGACATTTTTCCCCTCCCCTCCAAATCAAAGGCGCAACCCCATCGGGTTGCGCCTTCTTAATCATCCTGCATTTATTTATTCATCCAATTAATCTATTATTTGAGGGGATGATCAGCATGGAATTTCTCAAGGCGTTCCTTGAGATCGGGGAACTGGTCGCGCTGAACGAGAGCCACACAGGCACGGATACCCTCGCGGAGCGAGCCGGTAATGTCGAGGCTGATAGCGCTGATACCGTAGCGGATAAGTTCGTTGAGCAGGTCTACGCCGCCGAATCCGGGATAGCAGAAGGTGAAGTAGAAACCGTCTCCGATGTCTTCGCCCATATCCTTGTCATATACGATATAGAAGCCGTTGTCGGTAAAGAGTTTCTTCATCACGCTGGCCTTCTCGCCATAGTCCTTGATGTCCTTCACAAAGTTGTAGGTACCGTCGTTGGCACCCTTGAGCATGGCAGCCATAGCATACTGTACGCTGTGGGCGGTACCCGAACTCAGACAGTAGAGCGTACCGAAGATGAGCGCGCGGCCCAGCTGGGTCTGGCTGTAGAAGCGGCCCAGATCGGGGCATTCCTTATTGAACAGCGCAGGGCTGCAGATCATCATGGCGATACGTTCGCCGGCATAGCTGAAGCTCTTCGAGCCCGAGATCATCAGCACGTAGTTGTCGGTATATTTGGCAACGGTAGGCTGGAAAGGAGCCTGGCCGGGCACGCTATAGTCCTTGCGGAAGTCCATGAGGAAATAAGCGTCGTCCTCGAGAACCACAACGCCATACTTGTTGGCCATTTCGCCAATAATCTGAAGCTCATATTCGGTAAAGCAGAACCATGCGGGGTTGTTGGGGCTCGAGAAGATAAGGCATGCTACGTCGCCGTCCTTGAGTTCCTCTTCCAGTTTTTCGCGCAGCTTCTCGCCACGGTATTCGTAAACGTCAAAGGTCTTCATGGGGATGCCCAGCACGCGGCATTGCTGCTTCTGAACGGGGAAACCGGGGTCGATAAAGAGCACCTTGGTCTTCTTGGCATCGTAGCGCGTAAGGGTGAGGAACGAGGCAAATCCGGCCTGCATGCTGCCTACGGTAGGAACGCAGCACTCTTCGGGCACGTCGATATCGAGGAAGTTCTTCACAAAACGGCTGGCCTCTTTCTTGAAATCTGCCGTACCGTAGATTTCGGGGTAGATAGAAGCGATACCGCTCTTGAGAGCCTCAATCTGAGCCTGTACGCCCACCTGAGCGGCAGGAATACCGGGAATACCCATTTCCATCTTAACAAAGCGTACGCCGGTCTCTTTTTCAACGTCCTGTATCATCTTGCGCACCTCGCGGATTGAGGCACGTCCGGGATTTGCGATATGGTTGGCAGCTGCAACCTTGTCTATAGTTTCTTTTGCGATAGGTATTTGGGGCATATATGATAGTTTTTTATTGTTATTAGCTTCGTCTTTTATTGTCTGTTACTATATGTTCCAGTCTTTTATCTTGTTGGCATTCACCAGACTGATATCCTTGATGATGAGATAGATCTGCTTCTTCTCGTCGGGAGTGGCAGGCGTAAAGATGGAGATGATCTCCTGCATCTTGACATCCACAAACTGCACCACCGACAGCAGATTGCTTTTCATCTTGTTCACCTGCTGCACCATCTTGAGGGCCATGATGATGTTTTCTCGCGCCTTCACCTGGTCCTTGGTCATCAGGTCCAGGCCCTCGCGGTTGTAGAGGTAATAGGCCTCTCTCAGCGCCTCGTAGGCCGAGTTGGTGTGGTTTTCCATAAACCAGTAGCGGGCCTTCGATCCGTTGGTCTGCTTCCATCCCTTCTGCTCGGGCGACACCGAGGCTGCCGTCTGACATATCGTCTGCGCCATCTCGTAGAAGGCCGTTCCGCCCATTCTGCCAAACGAGTCGAAATATATGCCCAGCATGATGTAGCAGTAGTAGGCCATCGTCGACGAGAGATTGTCAAAGAAGGTATTCGGGTCGAAGTCGAGAGGCTGGGTCTCGTTGTAGGTAAACATAAAGTCGTTGATGCCAAGGTGGTTGAACAGACCCGAGGTGTAGTTCGAGTTATACACGGGGCGGCGCATCTGTACCGACATCTGCCCCATAAAGTCGGTGGCAGACGTGCGTCGGGTAATCACCAGCGAGATGCTACAGTCCAGCTTCTCGTGCTGTTCGAAGTCGAGGTTGGTCCACTTTCTGTTGTTGATGAAAGTCTCCATGGCCTCCTTCATGTCTTCGGCAAACTTTTTGGTATCCGTAGTCTCGTAAGTCTGGTTGGTAGTAGCCAGTTTCTCGGTATTCACGCTCACGGTACAGCGGAATTCCTGTGCCGACGCCATGCAGCACAGAGCCATAAACACCAAGAGAATAATACACTTACGCATAATCAGGATACTTTATTCCGATTGCAAAGATACGAAGATTATTTTAATTGGATGCAATAATAAAAAATAATTTATAAAACATTAACCAGCCCGCGGGCTTTGCGACACAGAACGGCCGTATGGCCATAGCACACCCCCTCCCCCAAAAAGAGTCGCCCCGCGGGGGGGGACGGCTCTTCTTTTCCTCAATCAGCCGTAGCACGATCACTAATCTCATGTACCACGGGACAATCCGGATATCTCGGACAAGAGACCACAGCATTGATGGCTGCGCGGTTTTTAGCCAGTTCCTCCTTGAGGGGGTTGACGATGTTTTCGTTGAATTCCTTGACATAGAAGGTCGACACATCGAGTTCAGCCTTTTCGTTCTCGGCGCGGCGTTTGCGTCGTTCCGTGAGCCATCCCGCACCACTCAGGATTGTAGCCAAAGCAAGGATAAAGTCAAATATCGGGTTCATAACGTTTCTTTTTTAAATTTCATTTTTTTCTTTATTAGTTGCTTCTTTCTCATAAGCTTTTCCTCTTCATTTCTCTCTTAAACTTCTCCCTTTCATTTCTTTCTCTTAAAGTTTTCCCTTTCATTTCTTTCTCTTGAAAGAAAGAAACGAAACAAAGA
>JAKSMQ010000027.1 GCA_024400565.1 Bacteroidales bacterium | reverse complement strand
TGAGCTCGGGATATTCTTCCATACGCTGTTTGTTAGGAGTGATGGTAGCGCACTTTACAGCAACACCATACTTCTTGGTAGCGTTAGCGGAGTCGATGGTTACCTGGTCTTTGGTCTCGTTACGGTGAAGGAGGCCGAGGTCGTAGTATTCGGTTTTGAGGTCAACGAAAGGATTGATGAGTTCGTCCTTGATCATCTGCCAAAGGATACGGGTCATTTCGTCACCGTCCATCTCCACGAGGGGAGTGGTCATTTTAATCTTTTCCATGGTGGTTTTTTATTGTTTTTATAGTGTATATTTTAATTTTTAACTTTGGGTCTATCTGTTTTGCTTGATGGAATTGGAATTGAGAATTGCAGTATTGATGTCATTTACAATATGCTATAACAATTCTTCGTTCCGTTATGCGATTACAAATGTACATATAATTTTTGTAATAGAAGCATAAATGTGGAAAAACTTTCTGCTTTTTGCGCCAAGGCTCTTTGTCGTCTGAAATCAGAAGCAAGAGGGGATGTGTGTCGGGACTCGTTCTTTAGCTACTTCTGTTTGAGCTGGCTTTCCAGTTCCTGGATGCGCTCCTGGGCTTCGGCAAGCTCTTTCTGGAGGGAATAAATCTTTCGCATCAGGAATAGGGGAGGCTGGTCGAGCATGTTCTGGTCGTCCATTACGGCAAATTCTTCCTTGCTGAGGTTAAACAGTTCGGAATCTTCGGGATAGTCATGCTTCCATCGGCTGATGGTACTCTTGCCTATACCCTCTCTTTGTGCCAGGGAATGAAGGGAGACGCCGTCTTCGTAGAGCTCTCTCAAGAGCGATATCTTCAGCCCTAACGGGTATCGTTTGTTTTGGTCTTTTTCCATGATTTTTATCAGTTATGGTGTTATTGTTTCATTTGATGGACCAGAACGAGCCGGTCTGAGCGGTCGTTAGGGAAATGGTAGTAGACGTAGATGGTGTAGTCGTTGTGTGTTTCGTAATGGTCGCCTTCAAGTTTGTAGGACACAGCCTCCATCTCGCCAGCACGCAGGAAGAGCAACTGATAGGCGTAATAGCCCTGTTTGAGGAGCATACGTGCTGTGTAGGCCTTGTATTGGGGCTGCCATTCCATACGGCTGCGGTCTGTCAGTTCCCAGTCGGTAAGCTGACCTACAATATGGACGGAACCGTCGAGGAAAGGCTGCTCAAGTGGGAGACTGAAGGAGACCCATACGTAGTCGCCCTCAAGATGCGGATTGTGGCGGTCGAAGGCGTTGGTTTTCATTCCTCCGCGCAATACTTCCTCGTGGGAGTAGTTCTTGCGTGAGCGGTCCTGTTCGGGGCGGATAAAAGCAAATAGCTCGTCGGCATACTGGTCGACCTTCTGCACATTGTACATGGGAGTATGCAAGTTGCTGATATCAAAATATCTGAAGCAGTTGCCTCCCGGGAAGACGTTCTCGTTTTGCCAGCGGTAGGCCAGCATGCTGCCGTTGTATCCGCTGAAGGAAAGTGTGCGTACCAGATCGGTACGCCGGTTCTGCTGTACTCTGACGGTAAGGAACTGGGGCGAGAGGTTCAGAATCTTTCCCTCTGCCAGTCCGAGACTTACGTCCACCTCTACATCGCGGCGGGGATTCCCTATTCCTGCCTTGGGGGTTGTAATCTCTATGTCGGCGTCGAGCAGATGCTCTTCTACATAAAAACGGCGGGTGAAAAGAATGCTGTCGGGTTCATCCTGTATGAATACAGACAGAAGGTAGTTGCCCGAAACGAGAAACCGGGTGTTTCGTGAAGGGAGAGTCTGGTGGTAATGGAAGTATGGCTGGAGGGTGGTAAAAGAAGACTCGTAGTTGTTGATATTTTCTTCCTCAAAACCACTTATATAATCATACGGGTCGGGCAGGTCGGGATGCCAGTCGGCGTCGCAATGGGTTATGCGATACCTGAGGTCTTTGGGCTCCAGGCCAAGGAGGTCGAAATGCAAAACCAGTCGCTCGTTTCCACCCAGCTGGATTACCGGAGCTTCCAACTCGAGACCACTACGGGTGAAGTAGATAGACCTTACGTCGTTCTGCCATACCGAATCACGACCCACCTCTGCCATGCGTACCTCTTGCGAAAAGGCACGGGTAGAGCATATTAGGAGGAATAACAGTAGGGACAGAACCGATTTTTTCATGGTGCAAAAATACACATTTTTATTTGATAATTCACAAAAAAATATCTATTCCCACACTTTTTAGTATATTTGCATTTCATTTATCCAATCTACAGATGGCTATCGAACAACGCGCATACAATATATATATAGAGACTTACGGCTGTCAGATGAACTTTGCAGACAGCGATGTTGTGAACTCAATTCTTCAAAAAGCAGGCTATACTTCGGTCGAAGATATTGCACAGGCAGACTATGTACTCATCAATACCTGTGCCATCCGGGACAACGCCGAACAACGCATACGCAAGCGCCTTCATGAACTCAAGTCGTTGCAGCGTCAGCATCCCCAGCTCCGCATAGGCATCCTGGGTTGTATGGCCGAACGTTTGAAGAATCAGCTGATGGAGGAGGAAGACAATGTGAGTTTTGTAGTAGGCCCTGATGCTTACCGCAAACTGCCTGGCATGCTTGAACTGGTCCGTAAGGGGTTGCGTCAGGCAGAGACCGACCTTAGTACAGAAGAGACCTACTCGGAAATCCAGCCCGTGCGTCTTAACGGTAATGGTATCTCTGCTTATATCAGCATTATGCGCGGATGCCAGAATTTCTGTACCTATTGCGTCGTTCCGTACACCCGTGGCCGCGAGCGCAGCCGCGACCCCCAGGCTATTGTGGCCGAGGCAAAGATGCTCTTCGATGAAGGTTATCGCGAGGTTACCCTCCTGGGACAGAATGTCAATTCCTACAGATGGAATGGGGGAGAGGTAGGATTTCCGCAACTTATGGAGATGGTGGCTCAGGTAAGTCCTTTGCTTCGCGTCCGTTTCGCTACCTCGCATCCTAAGGATCTTAGCGACGACTTGCTCAAGGTGATGGCGGCCTATCCTAATATCTGCCGTTGTATCCATCTGCCCGTGCAGAGTGGTAGCGACCGTATGCTCAAGCTGATGAACCGCCATTATGACTCGGCTTGGTATCTCAACCGTATCGATGCAATACGCCAGTATCTGCCCGACTGTTCCATAACGACCGATGTTATTGCCGGATTCTGTACCGAGACGGAAGAAGACCATCAGATGACCCTCGATATGTTCCGCAAGGTAAGTTACGACTATGCCTTCATGTTCATGTTCTCAATGCGCCCCGATACCTATGCGGCCAAGCATCTCGAAGACGATGTTCCCGAGGCCGAGAAGAAGCGTCGACTGGAGGAAATAATTGCACTCCAGGGTGAGATAGCCCTCCAGAACAACAGAAAGGACGTGGGTAAGGTGTTTGAGGTGCTGATAGAAGGAACCTCCCACCGCTCGAAAGACCAGCTTTGCGGACGCAACAGCCAGAATAAGATGGTTGTCTTCGACAAAGGCAGTCTTCAGCCTGGCAACTATGTGAACGTTAGGATAACCGATTGTACGGCAGCAACCCTCAAGGGCGAGGTCGTAGAATAATAAATCTTGTTTAGTTACTCTCAAAACCCACACATATACCTATGGCAAAGAAAGGCACATTCTTAGAGAATCATTCCATTTTGCGCACCTTGCTTTATATGCTGTTAATCACAGTAGGTGTGATTTTCCTGACCTATGTCTTCTTGAGATTGTATGGAAGAACAGGCCGTGAATATCAAATTCCTGACATGCGGGGCATGACCATCAAGGAGGCCAAGAGAGCCTGCGATGCAAGTATCCGTTTTGTTGTTACCGACTCTGTATATACCGAAGGCGACAAGGGTGGTCATATCCTTATGCAGGATCCCCGTCCCGGCAGTCTTATCAAGAATGGCCGCAAAGTGTTTATTACCATCAGCGCCTTTACCCCCAAGGATGCCCATATGCCCGACCTGACGGATGTTACCTGCAAGCAAGCTGTTTCGCAACTCTCCAGTATGGGTTTTGCTGTGGGAAGAATCAAAATGGTTCAGAGTCAGTTCCGCAATGTGGTCCTTGAAGCAACCTGCAAAGGCAAGGTCGTTCAGCCTGGGACTGTACTACCTGGAGGCTCTGTAATAGACCTTACCGTGGGTAGAGACCCCGAACGCCCCTATGGTGTTGTACCATTCGTGCTTGGAAAATCGCCCGAACGTGCCCGTCGAGATATCAAAGCCGGTACATTTAATATAGGCATCGAACATTTTGAGAATGTTACCAACAAAGCTAAAGCCGTTGTAGTCAGACAGAAACCTGCTTATACAGGTGTGGCTCAGAATATGATGGGTTCAACTGTAGAACTCTGGTATAGCGACAATTCCAAGATTGATGTTGACAAGATAGTTGATGAATATAAGGTCGATCCCAACGATATTATTGACCCCGAGCAATTAATCATTTCCACTATGGAGGATGATTATAAGCAGACTTCTACGAAGGTTGTACGTGAGGTGCTTACCGACGGACCTTCTCATTCATCTTCACACGATAGCGATGACGACTGGTAGAATCTGACTTTAATGAGAAAATCTGTCCGATGAAGAAGGTATTTGTCCTATTATTGATTGGCTTTCTGACTCTTCAAGTCTCAGCACAGGAGTATCTGGTGCCCTTGCAGCAGGCTCCCCGCTCGTGTGTGTCCGTTACTAAAGCCGATCCACGGCCTGTAGTACTGCCCTTCTTTGACGATTTCTCTTCCTATACTGGAGCTCCGAATCCTCAGTTGTGGCTTAATGCTGATGCTTATGTCAATCAGGATTATGCTATCTTGCCTCCAACCATCGGCATGGTTACTCTCGATGCTTTGGATGCCCAAGGAGTCCTTCATGCTACCGCAACAACAAGTCCTTTTTCGGCAGATACCCTTCTGTCGCAGCCTATAAGACTCGACAGTCTTTTTACTCCTGTTCGACGTAGACTGCAACCTTCAGACTCTATCTATCTCTCTTTCTATTATGTGCCTGGCGGAAGTACAGGAAATCCATGGGAGTTGATGGGCGATTGTCCTGACGAGGGGGATTCTCTGTTTCTTGAGTTCTACAATCCTTCTACGCAGAAATGGGCCGTAGTATGGTCGATTGGGGGAATCAGTCAGGACTCATTATTGGCGCAAACGGGCGAATTGTGGCAGTTTGTCGGTATCCCTATTGTCAATACGGACTATCTGTCGGCTCAGTTCCAGTTCCGTTTCAGAAACTATGCCAGTCTTGATGTCAATCCTAAACCCGGTATTTCTGCCAATTGCGATCAATGGAATCTCGATTATATCCATATCGGTACAGGAAGACGCAAGAACGAGCGCATAGCCCGCGACGTGGCCTTTGTTTCTAAAGCACCCTCTCTTCTGCTTCATTATCAAGCTATGCCGGCCCGTCAGTTTCGTGCAGCAGATATGGTAGATGCCTGTTCGCTAACCATTACCAACCTATATTCGCAACCATTGGCCTCCAGCTATCAGTATAATATATACAACGAAAGCGGTTCTCGTATACATCATTATGATGGCGGTCACGAGAATGTGCCGGCCTATTATCCCAATCATACCTACCAGACTGCTGTGGCACATGCTTCTCCGTCGGTTAATTTCGTGTATCCGGTAAGTAACAGGCAGCAGTCGTTTGTAGTTGAACATATTGTTACAGAAGGTGTGTCGGGAGACGGGCGTCGTGCTAATGATACTATCCGCTTCTGTCAGAAGTTTGCTGATTATTATGCCTATGATGACGGAGTGCCCGAGAATGGTTACGGCCTTTCCTCTACAAGCAGTAAGATATTTATTGCTAATCGTTTTGTGCTGAATACTCCCGATACTCTTACCGCGCTTGACCTCTATTTTAACCAGACGCGCAACCACGAAAATGCAGGTATCAAGTTCTATATATGTGTGTGGGCCAATCGTGAAGGGCAACCTGGGTCTTTGCTCTTGCGCGACGAAGTACGTCAGTCTGTAAGCTTTGATGGTCTCAACAAGTATGTGCGTTATAAACTCAAGAATGGATTTAGAGTGAGCGACACAATTTTTGTAGGAATTGAGCAGCAAGGGAATGCTTATCTGAACCTGGGATTCGACCGTAGCAACGACACTCGTCAACATATTTATTATAGAACAGGTTCTTCATGGCAACAGAGTATCCTTTCGGGTTCGCTCATGCTACGTCCCTGTTTCGGAATATCAGCAACGGCGGATATTGAAAGAGCGCAGACTTCTCAATGCAGAATCTATCCTAATCCGACCCAAGGCATACTTAATATCGAGACTTCCAATGAGGAGGGCGCAACCTATCGTTTGTACAACGCCAGGGGAATTCTTGTAAAGCAGGGTAATATTAAGCCCACTCTCAATATGGAGAATCTCCCCAGAGGACTATATCTGCTACAGATTCATTATGCCAACGCTCAACCTTCCATCCACAAGATAATGCTCCAATAATACCACCCATGACAGAAGAGATACTCAATCCGGAAGAATCACAGCCTGAAGTAGGCGAACTTTATGAACGCTATCGCGTGGTAGTAGACAAAGGTCAAACCCTTTTGCGTCTTGATAAGTATCTTCAGATGCATATCGAAGGCGTTTCGCGTACCAAGATTCAAGCGGCTACAAAGGCAGACTGTGTGCTTGTAAACGGAAAGACTACCAAGTCAAACTATAGGGTTAAGCCTCTCGATGTTATAACGGTTCTTCTTCCTGAGCCTCCTCACGAGGTAGAGATACTTCCTGAAGATATTCCTCTTGATATTGTCTACGAAGATGATGATGTTATTGTTATCAACAAGCAATCTGACCTTGTGGTTCATCCTGGTGTTGGAAATTATACTGGGACTCTTCTCAATGCATTAGCATTCTATTTTGATGGAAAGAAAGGTAAGGATGGACAGCCTATTACACCATATCTGTGTCATCGTATCGACAAGAATACCTCTGGACTTCTGCTGGTAGCTAAAAACGAAGACGCACAGATATATCTTGCCAAACAATTCTTTGACCATACGATAGAACGTAAGTATAATGCACTTGTATGGGGCGATTTCTCCGAAGTAGATGGTACGGTAGTTGGCAATATTGGTCGATCAATTCGCGACCGCAAGGTAATGGCGGTATATCCTTCCGATAGTGAAATTGGCAAGCATGCTGTTACTCATTATCATGTTAAAGAGCGGTTTGGATACATTACCTGGATAGAATGTGTTTTGGAAACAGGCCGTACACATCAGATTAGGGCGCACATGAAGCATATTGGGCATCCTCTCTTCAATGATGAGACTTATGGGGGAGACCAGATACTGAAGGGTACTACATTCAGCAAGTACAAGCAGTTTGTTACCAATTGCTTTAGCCTTCTTCCACGCCAGGCTCTGCATGCTGCTATCCTTGGCTTTGAGCATCCTACAACGCATAAGCAGATGCATTTCGAATCAGAGTTGCCTACCGATATGCAGTCTGTAATTACCAAGTGGCGTACATATTGTTCCAGTCATAATACTGATGAATAATTGTAGATAGGTTTTTCCTTTTCGCCAGTTTGGTTTGTTTTCTTATGCAAGTCTACTTTCTCTGTGAGTAGATAACTTTCATAATTGTTAGATTGTGAGACTGGAATATGTATCTATAGATTCTTCGATGAACCCCAATATCTCAAATCCGCTTGGCCAAGTTCAAGAAGACATCATACTTTATCAGATGATATTTTTCTTCCCCGTTTGGAGTAATCTATTGTGCGAAAAAATACTTATATTATCTTCTGCGGCTATGATAACTAGTCTTCAGTCTTTGGGGACTTTCTGTACTTGGATCTTTTCGGTACCTTGGTACAAAGTAAAGAAATGTTTATGAAAAATATTCTGAACGCTAATATAGCTATACAACAATCGAAAGATAATCCTTTGCTTTTTGGATGATCATCGTTCTTATATTCGTTGTAGTGTCTATTCGTTTAAGGTTGTTAGAGTTAGAGATTGGTTCGGATTAATGTTTTGAAAAGAAGAGAATTGTTATTTAGATAGTCACTTCTTAATATTCGGAGATATTAGTGCATATACTTTACACTATTTGACAAGTGATGTACCATATAGTGGGTAGACAATAACAATCATAGGTATATCTTGTGTCGTATAGTAACTGTAAAGTTTTTTTTTGTTTTATCCTTCCAAACTTGAACTATTAAGTAATTTAATACCTTGCTTCTGTGTCCTAAACAACCTATTTATGGTGTCTAAACAACCTATTTATAGTGTCAACAGCCATTTGATGGTAACGACAAAAAAGAACTAAGGTGTCTAAACATCCTATTTATAGTGTCTAAACAACCTGTTTATAGTGTCAACAGCCTATTAATAGCATGCTTTAATAAGCAGATAAGGATTTTCTTAACCTCAGTTATGATGTTTCTACTCCCATTTTTGAAGTAAGCAGAATAGGTGGATCGAGGCATATAGTTGTTATGCCTACTCATTAATCCCCACAATTCATAATTGTTTATAAGCGGTCTTTTCGTGTAATTCCTATAGCATATTTTCGTATTAGGATCTCATGTTATCGGTTTGATAATATATGAAATACTAATATGGGTGTCATTTAAAAATGGCACCTTTTATTGTTGAAAGAAATATTGATTGTTATTATGGTATTGCCTCTCCCTAAAGTATTGCCGGAATAGTGAATTTCAATTGTGGTTGGCTATTACCATTCCCATTGGTCCATGCTAATATCAAGAAGATGGTCTTCTATACGTTCTGACTCTAGGATAGCGTCTTCGCCTGTGAGATAATCGATAATTGCTCTATTGAATGTGTTTGATACTCGAGTTACATAGGTGTCAAACATTCTCTCTGTAAAGATGCTCAACCAGGTTGGAAGATGGGCTATATTATCTTCGTAGTAGGCCTCTTTTCTCGCGAAAAGTGTTCTGACCTGAGGCGAAAGCATAGGAATCCAGAATAGATTGATAGTACCCTGGAACTCTCTATCTCCATCAACTTCTTTGTACATATCCTGGGCAAGGGCTAGTCCTAGTATTCTTACATATTGCCCTGTCTCTTGCTTTTCGATATACCAAGCCTCCTTGAGTCTAACTTGTAGTACATCTTCGGAAGAGAAGTCTTTGGGTATTAAAACTGTCTGGTATTCGAATGACTCTTCGTCATCTTCATCAATAACCTCAAGATACATTGTGTCGGCCCGGGTGTATCTCTCTACAAATGCAAAATTGTCAAGAGGAATTTTGAACTCATCGTCAGCGTAGATCGGAATATCTCCTCGGGCCATGGCATCCCATAGCATATAAGCAAAGTTCTGCCGTCCATGAGCACCATTACGTTCAATGGGAAAATAGAAAAACTGGTTGAATTTCTCCCTTAGATTGATTGTTCTCCAGATACAAGTCTCCCAAACCACGTCGTTTTCACGTACGTGGGTCAAGGGCATAGGTTGTTGTTCTGATGTTATACGATGCTCGTAATAATGGCCTGGCTGGAATCCTATTTCCTGTGATAAGGAATTGTTACGTAAGCCTATGATAAAGGCTAGGCAACATAATCCATACAAGCAGAAGCGTAGTTTGAACATCGTGTAGTCGAATAGAAAAGGGGTTAAGAACTTAGCCCTTAACCCCTATGTATTGCAATAATTATGAATTAGAATTGAGTTTTAGTACTCCCACATGTCGCTCTCAAGATTGAAGAGCTTGTCTTCTACATTGAGAGATTCCATAATAGCGTCAGTACCGGTGAGATAATCGGAAATCTGACGGTTGAAGCGGTTGGATTCGCGGGTTACGAAGCTGTCGAAATAGCGGGTAATAAATACGTCATCGTAAGTACGTTCTGCATTAATATTGTTCTCGTCGAAGCAATTGTAGGTTACGAGTACGTTACGAACGCGCATATCGTTCATAGGAACCCAGAAGAGGGGGAAGGTGTTGCATTCGCGGTCACCATCACGGTCTTTGCATTGGTTGTACATCAGGCAGAGACCTGTAATACGAACCTTCTGGCGGGTATCCTGTTTGTCGATATACCAATATTCTTTAATTTTGCAGCTGTAAACCTCGGAAGGATCAAATTCCTCGGTGATAACGGTATCAACAGATCCTATTACCTCGTCCCACTCATCGTAGATATCGTAGGAGATGGTATGGGTACCGGTGATGCTCTTCATCATCTCTTCGTAGTCGATAGGAATAAGAAGATCATCATCCTTGTAGCACTCAATTGCACCATCCTCGAATGCTTTCATAAGAACCTTTACAAGACTTGCACGACCCTGCTGGTTCTCTGAAGGACTATTGGGACGATAGATGGGGAAATAGAAGAACTGGTTGAACTTCTCGCGAAAGTCGATGGTTCTCCAAACTGCGGTTTCCCATACTACATCGTTCTCACGGAGATAAGCATAAGGCATAGCGCGTTTCTCCTTGGTGAGAGTCTTGGTGTAGAAATTGTTGAAGTTGTTGTCCTCTTCAGCATCTATTACGCTCTGTGCATTCGAGGTGAAGGCACCTGCCATAAAGATGAATAAGCCTAAACAAAACAGAATTCTTTTCATTATTGCGAAGTTTTATAGTTTATTTCAGTCTGAAAGTAGCATCAAGAGTGTGCTTCAAACCATCGGGGGTCTGTACGGTTACATCGGTAATGTATACCTTCTGACCACGACGTGCATTGTTGATGCGAGCAATCATATCGGGGGTGAGGCGATTGCCAGTACCCTGGATATCCATCTGACCAGAACCCTGTACGTTGAAGGTGAATGAGGTTACCTTAATAGCGGGAATCTGGAAGTCGAAGTCTTGCATAACGGCACGGATGATGGGTTGTGCGGTAAGCTCTGCTTTCTGAACGCTTGCGCCAGTACTGTTGTTACCAACCTTAAGAATAGGAGCGGGGATACGTTTTACACGGAATTCCTTAACACCCATTGATTTGGTTGTCTTGCCGTCGGTCTTGGCGTTAATCTGAATCTTGAGTTTACCAGGTTTCTGAGCCTTGATGATGTAGTCGCCAGCTGCACCTGCGGGGGTGAGAGTTGCTGCACCTTCAACAACCTGAGGAGTTACATCCTTGGAAGCAACACCAGGAACACCGATAGATACGGGGTTGTCGATACCAGCATAAACTACATTCATCTTGGTGAGGGATACTACGGCTACAGGCTCAGCTACGAAATAGCTGTCATGGAACTCATAGGACTCTACATTGTTGTCTTTCTTTACATAAATCTTACCTGCGATGGTCTTGTTACCGGTAGCGCCACAGTTTACGGAGTACTTAACCATACCGCTGTCGTCGGAGGTGAACTTCTGGCCACCAATCTCAACTTCGAAGTGAGCCTTGGAGTCGTAAGCACCTACTGCAATGGAGGTCTCGTAGCGACCACCCTGAATTACGTAACCAGATTTAGGACGGGTAATTACGGTAACCTTATCGAAGGAGAAGTCGTTGCTCTTTACAGCTTTATAGAGGAACTGTACAGCGTCAAACTCTGTGTTTCGAACCTCTGCAACTAGGCGTGTAAGGGTTACCATATCGGCAGCGCAGATTACGTCGTAGAACATGTATTGCTCCCAAGGTTCGAGTTTCTTGGAGTGGGCATTCCATTTCTTGCTGTCTACGTCAAGTCCAATCTTTACCTTTTCGGCATCCTGTCCCAGGACTCTTTTTACGTCTTCTTTGTAAGCGTTAATTACATTCTTCAAACGGATTGCATATTTGTTAGGATCGGGTTCGTCCTCATGTCCGTAGAAGTATGCGGTAGAGTTGTTGAAGTCAGATTTCTCAGGATCGGTAAGAATGCTGAGGCCTCCTTCGCTATAGGCTGCACGTGCGCTATCGATAAGAAGGTCGGTTCCAGAGCGGAACATAATTGTTCTCTTGTACTCGTTACCTGCGGTATCGTAATTGACTACATCAGCACTTTCTTTAATCTGACAGAGGAATTCAGCTCGGTAGAACTCAATAGAGTCTACAACCGCGTTGGAGAGTTTCTGAATCTCTTTGGCTTTGTCCCATTTCTCCTGAACTTTCTCCTTATTGTTCTCGTATGCGAACTGGAAATTGTCGTAAGAGTCAACGAGTTTTACCTCAAGATTCTCGTTAGATTTCTGCATAGCTTCGCCAACGGTGACGAAACCATTGAGAACCTCGGCTGCCACGTTCATGGCAAGCATGGCTGTGTACACAAGGTACATCATACCAATCATTTTTTGTCTCGGCGTTTCCGGACAGTTTGTTGCACCCATATTACTATTCTAATCTTTTTTCGTTCTACAATCAGTTAATTAATATTGGATTATAGTCCGGATTAGACGCGGGTCTGCATTGCAGCAAGCATGTTGCCGTATACGTTGTTGAGTTCGGATACCTTGCGGGTGAGGGCATCAACCTGCTCGCGATATTTGAGAACGCCTTCTGCGCTTTCTGCGAAGTTGCCCATCATGGTCTGCAGACGCTGCTGAACTTCAGTAGTGGTAGCCAACTGGTCGTTAGCATTCTGAATCTGCATTTCGTACATGGTATTGATGGAAGCAAGGCTCTGTGCCATACGTTTCAGCTCATCAACGTAGGAGGTGTCGCCCATACGGAGGGTCTGAGCGGTCTCAGCGTAGATGTTGGAGAGGTTGGTAACAGCAGCAGTAGCATTCTTGAGGCTCTCAGAATATGAAGAGGAGAGGTTAACATCATTATTGAGGGAGTCGGTAGTACGCTTGTAAGCCTGGGAAAGATCGTTTGCAGCCTCAGCAGCGACGTCCATGTTGCTTACGAATTTGTCGGTAGCTGCAACAGCGGTAGTCATGTTGTTGAGAGAGGAAGCGGAGTTTGCGAGGTTTTCCATACCAGCACCGAGACGATCGATGAGTTCGGGACCAATCTTGGCATCGGCAAGCATTTTATCGAGCTGCGCGGTAAGAGGATCGCTGCTTACCTTGGTAACAATCTGAGGATTGGCAAGCTTGTCGGTCTCTTCTCCTTCTATTTCAGACTGCTCTTCTTCACCTTCTTTCATACCAGCAAGTTCGGGGTGAACAAGACTCCAGTCCCATTCTACGTGGAGGGGCTCAAAAGCAGAGAGGAAGAAGATAATTGCCTCTACACCCATACCGACGATAAGCATCTGGGTACCACCAGGCCAGTGGTTAATTTTGAACAATGCACCAACAATTACGACGGCTGCGCCCCATCCGTAAAGTTTGCTCATGAAGTTCTTGTAGGTCTTACTGCGTACTAGGTTATCCAAAAAATTCATAATGAGATATTTTTTTGTGTTTACTTAATTTATTGTATTCTATATATAATATGTTTGTCTTTTTAAGCTTGATTCCTTTGCGCTTTTTATCTTGCTACGTTGGAGGCGGTTTTCAGGTTGTCACCCTTAACACGGCCCAAGTAAGGCTGTACACAGCGGAAGCCGATGTAGCACTTGGAGGTATCCTGGAATTCGTAGGTACGGGTCTGAACCTGGATGAAGTATTTCTGGTCTTTCCAGGAACCGCCACGGATAACTTTGCGTTTCATAGAGGAGGGATCGCTGTCCTGAGCATTGTACTCGTAGTAGGGAGAAAGTGCGTTAGCGATAATGTAAGTAGACTCATTGTAGGAGTCGAGACACCACTCAGCAACATTGCCGGCCATGTCGTAGAGACCGTAATCGTTAGGAGCATAGTGGCCAACCATAAGGGTCTTTACACCACCATCATCGTCATAAGCGCCACGGAGGGGCTCATAGTTTGCGAGGAAGCAACCATTAGGATTGCGTACGTAAGGACCACCCCAGGGGTAGCTTTCGCCGGCCATACCGCCGCGAGCTGCAAATTCCCATTCTGCCTCGGTGGGGAGACGGAAATCGTTCATCTGGGTGTAGTCTACAGACTCGAGGTACTGGTTGAGGTAGTTGCTGCGCCATACGCAGAATGCTTTTGCCTGTACCCAGCTGATACCAACAACAGGATAGTTGTCGTAAGCGGGAGAGGTGAAATACTGACGGGTGAAATCCTCGTTCATGCTATAGGTGTAGTCATGTACCCAGCAAAGAGTGTCGGGATAAACATTGACAACTTCCTTCTTGATGAGGGAGGAACGATTGTTGAGGCCCTTGGGACGATTGGCAAACATGGTGCCTTTGTGCTCCTGCTTAACGGTGGTGGCACTTTCCTTCTGAGCTGCCTCTTTGTAGTCAATCCAGTAATATTCATAGTTAAGCTTTGCAGGGTCGATGGTGCGACGACGATAGAAGCGGTCTTTCTCTGCGAGATAGAGGTCCTCTAAAGCTTCGCGATATTCCTGCTCGTCCCAACGAATCTTGGGTTTCTTGTTGAGGATGGGAGGATCGAGGGGCTCGCCATACTCATCTTCGGTGATCTGGAATTCGTCCATACCTGCCTCGCCAAGCATGCGGCGGGCGATGGAGTCGATTACCCAGTTTACAAACTGGCGGTATTCGTTGTTGGTAATCTCAGTCTCATCCATGAAGTAAGAACTTACCTGCATGGTACGGGGCTGGGTAGGGATGCCGTAGGTGGCATTCTGGGTACCGGCACCCATGCTGAAATTACCCTGGTTGATGAAGACCATACCCTTGAGGTCGATGTCTTCAAAGTAGGGGCGACCTTGCACACCTACTAATTCGCCTTTGTCGGACGAGCCGCAGCTCCAGAGAGCTACAACTGCTGCAAGCATTAAAAAGAATTTCTTCATATTAATAAAGATTTATTATTATCAATAAATATAGAACGTGCTCTTTCTAGATAGAACGTATTTTTTTGTAAAAAGTTTCGTTGGTCATCATTTTCGTTGTCTCTGTTAGAAGAGGTAACGTGTGTTGCGATATACTGAAGGTGGTTTTGGAGGAATGATAACTTTGAAGCAATAGCGGAGGTAAAGCTCGAGGGTACCGGCACTCAAACCTTGTTTGAAAGTACCTAATCGTGAGGTAGTAAGGTCGTAGGAAACGCCCACTTTCATTTTCTGCCAGTTCAAACCAGCGAGGAATGCAATTGCATCCTGAAAACGATAGGTTACACCGCCCCAGAAAAGATTCTGATAATCAAGCAGACAAGATGCCTCGGCCTGAATGGTGCTGAAATCTGCGGTCTTGAGGAGAACAGAGGGTTTCAGCTTGAAGGAGGGGTTGGCGGGGATGGTGTATTCGTAACCGCCCATGAGGTATATGTTGCGCGCATTCTTCCAGTTGAGAACGTCGCTTTTGGAAGCAAGGAGGTTCTTGGCCGAAATTCCGAAATAGTAAGCTCCGGGTACCTGATAGTAAACACCTGTCGAGAGGTCGAAGAGGAAATCGGAAGTCTGGTTGTCTCCATTGAGAAGGGGATCGTTGGACGAGGAAATGGGATTGCTGTAATCGCCACTCAAATCGCTGGATCCATGCAGCTGGCTGAAGTCTAAAGTGTTGTTGGCAAAATTTGCCTCGATACCGGCAGCCAGGTTACCAGGACCCCAATAGATACGGAATGCATAATCGAAGGCTCCGCTGATGGTGTTGTGGTAGCCAATCTTGTCGGATTGAACATATAAACCGATACCGCCATGCAAGAATTTTACAGGCATATCGAAAGAGAAAAGATAGTCGACGGGGGTAGAACCGGGGTCGACATCGGGTGTTGGCGAGTCAAGGTTGAGTCCGAGCCACTGGTTGCGGTACATAATCGTAGCACAGATGGATCCAGAACTACCAGCGTAAGCAGGGTTGAAGGAAAGTCTGTTGAACATGTACTGAGTGAACTGTGATTCCTGCTGAGCATAGCCAACACATGAAAATCCCAATATCATCAACGAAAATGATATGATTTTATTGATTTTGATTTTCATGTTAAACTTGTAGTTTTATATTTATAAATACTTTATTTTCTTGATGCTATACCTGTTGACAGTAGCCAATGACGGCTAGATGCAATAGGGGTTTAGACTTGCAAAGATACACAATTTTCTTAATATGGAGAAAGTTTTTTTCTTTTTTTTTATATAATAGTTTCTTTTGCGCTCAAAAACCGGCAATTATTTTTTCTCACGCGTGGTGGTTTGTCAGGCGTGTTTCGGGTCTTATTTTTTTTGTTGTGTTTGCCCTTGAATGATGGCATTCGGGATTGTTCCGAGAAGCATTCCTTTCGGATGTGGATTTCTTCTGGAACGCCTCAATTTAATACACTATTGTTTGCCTTTGAAAGGCTTATAGACAGCACTATGACAGCATATAGACAGCACGTGGGATTTCTCTGGTGCTGTCTATGTGGAGAGAGTATGGAGAGTAAGTGGAGAGAATGTGCCGAAAATGTCGTGTCTGAGTGGTCGGTATTGCCGAGCATTAGTTCTTTTCAATCTCAACCGCTCTACTCATTGGGAATAGTTCGTAGAGGTCTGCCTGAATCTCCTTTATCTCATTGATTTTCATTGATAACT
This sequence comes from Bacteroidales bacterium, assembly GCA_024400565.1. Classification (GTDB taxonomy): domain Bacteria; phylum Bacteroidota; class Bacteroidia; order Bacteroidales; family P3; genus Colimorpha. Next base: position 15,654 of record JAKSMQ010000027.1, on the reverse strand, counting down.
GAAGCCAGATTCTTACCTTCCTTCCGTCTTCGCGCATGTGGACCAGGTTGCGGAAACGAATAGGGATTTTCTGCATTACGGAATTTGACTCATAGGGGGTTTTGTTAATCGCGCATAATTCCAGATTGTACAGTTGGACTTTGTGCGAATCTTCTGGTATGCTGGCAGGTTGAGGTGGGGGAGGGTTGGGGGACGGCTTGGGTTTAGGATTGCTGGTTTTCTCCTCTTTTGTATTTTTTTGAGGAATGTTCTCTGCCAGTACGGCTGTTGTATCGTTTTCGGAGGGGATCGGGCGTCCTTGAACGGTTTCAAGGAATTTTCCGTTACGGAGCACCTCGACATATTCGTCCTGATGCTCCCAATAATAGTAATAGCTTTGGGGGAGAACCTGGACTATTATCTTTGTGCTGCTTACGCCGATGCTTTGAGCCGGCTTTTTGGCTAAATCGAGAATTCCGTATCCCATACAACGGTCGTTAACCTTAACGATAAGTTGCTTGTTGTTAGCGGGATTGGTAACAAGTAGGAGAGTTCCGAACTGAAGTGTACGATGAGCGGCTGTATATTTATCCTGGCGGAAAATCTCTCCGTTTGCCGTGTGTCTGCCAACAAAATAGTCGGCGTAGTAAGTACCTCTAAGGGTAAAGGTTTTTAGTGTGTCGCTTGATGTGATGCTTTGAGCAAAAAGTGTTGATAAAGTGAATGTTGATAAAAGAATTAATGTGATGAATCTCTTCATGTAAAATAGTGTTGGTTAATAACTGTGGTAAAAGCTGCGTTTTACCAGTTAACTGCGTCGGGATGAAACCATTTCCCGTGGAGGCGGAGTACCTGTTCTATAATGTCGCGCACGCAACCATGACCGCCTGAAAATATTGAAATATAATTGGATATCTGTTTTATTTCTTCTGCTGCGTCGGCAGGACAAGCTGCAACTCCGCAATGGCTCATAATCTCATAATCAGGAATATCGTCTCCCATACAAACTACCTCTTCTTCCTTCAGGTTGTTGTCGGCGAGGAATTGCCTGTAAACATCCATCTTGTTGGGATATCCGGTATGTATCTGGGTGACTCCCAATGCCTCCATTCTGTTGACAATACTTTGGGAGTTTGCTCCAGAAATGAGGGCTATGATGTATCCTTTCTTTACAGCATATTGTATGGCATAACCATCCTTAACATTACCACAACGAACGGTCTCCTTGTCTCCGTATGTCCAAACGCTACCATCGGTCATTACTCCGTCGAAATCAAATACGAAGGCCCGAATGTGGGTGAGGTCTGCTTTGTAGTTCATTTATTAAAGATATTTGTTGTCGATAAGGTAATTTTGCACATAGTCAAAAACGCCATTTCTCAGGTCGTAGAATTCTTCCTTGTATCCGGTTGATCTCAACTTCGACATGTCTGCTTCGGTGAAATACTGATATTTATCTCGTATGTCCTCTGGAATATCAATAAAGGTGATATTGCGTTCCTTGCCCATCGCGTCAAAAGTGGCATTTGCTAATTCGAGGAAACTTTGTGCACGTCCTGTTCCTACGTTGTATAAACCCGATTCGGGTTTTGTGTTCATCAGATGCTTGATAACTTTGACGATATCTTTCACGTATACAAAATCTCGCAGTTGCATTCCGTCCTCAAAATCATCTCTGTGAGAACGGAATAACTTCATGGCTCCTGTTTTGTTGACAGACTCAAAAGTGTGAAGAATTACAGATGCCATTCTTCCTTTGTGGTATTCATTGGGTCCGTAAACGTTGAAGAATTTCAAGCCTGCCCAGAAAGGAGGTTTCTGTTCTTGTTGCAAGGCCCATTGGTCAAAATCATTCTTTGATTTTCCATAGGGATTGAGAGGCTTTAGGGAGAATGCTAACTGGTTTTCGTCCTTATAACCTTGCTCACCTGCTCCGTAAGTGGCTGCACTCGAGGCGTAAATAAGAGGGATATTGTGATTGGAACAGATCTTCCAGATGGCCTGTGAATAGTGAAGATTGAGTTCCAGGAATACGTTCCAGTCAAACTCTGTCGTATCGGTTCTGGCGCCCAGATGAATAACAAAATCTACGTCGCTATAATTTGAGTCTAGCCAATCGGTAAAATCTTTTCGGTCAATCAGTTGATTGTATTTCTTCTCTATCCAGTTGTTATTCTTCTGCTCTTGGGAGAAATCATCCACCAGAATTAGGTCGTTTCTACCCATTTCGTTCAGTCCTCCAGCCACGGCGCTGGCAATAAATCCTGCTGCTCCTGTAATAACTATCATTGTTTCGTTTTCTTATTCGTTTTTAGGGTGTTGGCATATTCCAACATGTTTTCAAATACCATTCGCCATCCTTCCCAGCCAAACTGTTCAGAGAGATTCTCGTTGTGGTAGATGCTCGAGAATGTGCCTTGAACCTTTGCTGTATTGTCCATAATCTTTCGGCACGCAGCCCAGCCTTCCTCGGGTGACAGCTTGAGATAACGTCTCAACGTGGTGTCCATTATGGCAAATGGATGGACAATCAGGGACGTTTCTGAGTTGGAAATCAGATCGTAGAATGGGAAGGGTACGCTAATGCCGGCTCTAAATCCTAGCGCCTCTGCATAACCCATTGTGTAATCGTGGCTTATACCTGCCCGTATGAGTTCCCGATAAGTAAAGGGAAGGGAAAGAAGCAGGAAATGACTTCTGTTGCGAACAATATTATGATGCAGAATATCGTGTAATCGTGCTCGCTCTTTATCAATCAGTTCGGGCTTCTTGAATGACGCGTATGAAGTATGAATACCCACTTTTGCGTAGTCGGCCAGATGGCGTAGGGTTTCGGTAAATTCTATGTCGTGATAGGAAATATTCTTGTCGAATAATCCATATTCAGCCAATAGCGCAAAAAAGATGAGTTGGCTTCCCTTGTGTTTCTGATTTGTTTCGATGATGTAATCAAAAGTATCAAAGGGGTCTTGTTTTTTCCCTCTTATACAACTCAGTCGTTCTGCTATGGCCTGTGTACTTTTGTCGCGGATAAGGTCTTTTACTATTCCCGTACAGGTACGGGCAAATCCCTTCCGTTTGTAACAGTAAGCTGCGTCAATATCTATAGTGGTCAAAAGGTCGAATCCTGAGCGCGAATCGATCCAGTCTGGGTGCTTTTCTGCTATTTTTCTTGAAAGTTTGTCAACCCAAATATCGACGATGGGCTGGTCGAGAAAACCATGCTGATAGCCTACGCTCTCAGACGCCATAAACCGACCATGAACATCAGTTCTGTGTGGTAGGTATTCTTCGTATCTTGTAACCAGAAAGAAGGTTGCAGCTAGCAAGTCAAACGGGAAGTCTAAATCCTGCCCATAAACGGGAAAAAGAATCTTGGTATCTTCCCAATCGGATATTCCAAGTTCCTTATCCTCAATTGATGACTCAAAAAGTAGCTTTGAAGATTTTATCCAGACCGCATCCTCGCAGATTCGCTTAGGCCCATAACAGATTTTGGCTCCCTGATACGTCAGGAATGTCTCCTCAGAGGTGGTAATTTCAAATGGTGTGTGTAATACATTCCCCAACACAATTTGTAGGGTGTAACCTATGCGGTTTGTTAGGCGGGGAGTGTATACTATGAGCATCTTTTTTGTTGCAAATAAATTGCAAAGATACACATAATTATTGAATTAGCAATTTTTTTTAACATTTGAGCGAAGAATTGTTCTTTTTCGAAACGCTCATCTGGATTGAAATACCCAAAGGTAATGCGAGATTTTGTGTGCCGATATGGCCGAATTGTGCTCCGAAAAGAACGGGGTAGTTGTATTCTTTTACGCAGTCATAAATAATCTCTTCGGCTGTTCTTCCAAAGGGTGTAGAGTTGTCGTGCATTTCTGTAAAAGCTCCAACAATAAGCCCTTTGAGACCATCTAACTTACCCGCCCGTTTTAGAGTCATCATCATTCTGTCAATATGATACAGGTATTCATCCAAATCTTCAATAAAAAGAATCTTGTCCCTGGTATCAATATCTGATTTTGACCCCAGCAGGCTGTAAAGGATGCTTAAGTTTCCGCCAACAATAGGGGCTGAGACTTCGCCTTCTCTACTCATGAGGTTGGGTGAAAATGAATAATCTATCTTGTTGCCGAATAGTAGGTTGCGTAGGGATTGGGTTGCCGGACATTCTGCCCCATCAATGGGGAAATTGATGGGCATGGTAGCATGTAATGTAGGATGGCCCATTGTCTGATGCAGATGGCTATGAAGAACCGTAATATCACTATAACCGATTATCCATTTAGGATGTTGTTTCAGTCGGTCAAAGTTGACCATATCAACCATTCTTACAGTTCCGTAGCCTCCTCGAGCGCAAAGAACTGCTTGAATAGAATCGTCATCGATAAGGTCTTGGAGTAATCTTGCCCTATGATAATCCTCCCCAGCCATTTGGTTGTTGCATTTGTAGAGTCCTTGGGGAATGATAACCTCTAGACCCCACGATTCTAGTGTGGCAATAGCAGGCGCCATCTCTTCTGCTGTTACTTTCCTAGCAGGAGCCGCTATTGCGATACGATCACCTTTCTTTAGAGTTGGTAGATTCATTTGGTCGGATTTCTGAAGATTATCTCATTAAGCAGATCCATCTTTTTTTGATTGTTGTTCTGATGAGTCTGTGTTGTTTCTTTTATCTTATGCACTACGCTCCTATTTTCAGTCTGCGTGGGCATGAACTTCCTTTGTGGGTGAAGATAAATAGACTTGTGAGAAGAGGATTGCTTACCCCTTGGGCCTATCGGACCTTATTGTGGTAATAATGAAAATATTCCCTCGGGGTAAGTCTCGTATTTTGCTAATCCTCGTTCTGATAATTTTCTCTCATTTAAGGAGGTCGAATAGTCGTCCTTGAGAGGAATTATTAGAAGTTATTTTTTGATAATCTTGTGAGTGGAGGTACCATTCTTAGTGCAGATACGCAACAGATATTGTCCAGCAGAGAGGCTCTCGATATTAATCTGCTTGCTGTTGCTTTCAAGTACTTTAGCTCCGTTAAGGTTGAGAATTTCAACTTTCTCTATCTCGGCGCCATCAATATTGATACGACCGGCGGTAGGATTGGGGTAGATAAGGAATGCGCTCTTGTCTGAGCCGAAAATACCATTAAGGGCAAGGGTCTTGAAAGTGTAAGTTGCCATTTCGCCCCAAACCTCGTTTGCGTTCTGACCCATAGCCACTACGCGATAGGTGGTATCAGGACCTAAAGACTGCCATTCCCAAACATCTTCTTCGTAAAACTCATAAGGAGTTTCGAGCAGGAGGTTGCGGATGGAATCCTCGCCAACAGCCTGGTAGAACTCTTCGGTTACAATCATGTCTTTAAATAATGCGGTAGCAGCATTGGGAGTGCATGTTACGAGCGCAGAGGTAGTAGTAATGTTGCTAACAGCAATAGTGATGACGCTGGGGTCTGCAGAGCCCTGAGTAGTGGTGGAGACAGCAACGGTGTATAATATTGCTGTATCTGCTGATTTTGCAAGCACATAGATATTATAATCAGTTGCAGGAACCATCTCTCTCCAGGTATAGGTAGTGTCGCGATCCAGCTGCAAGGCAAACTGGTCAACCAGTTCAGGAAGTCCGCAACCGAACATCATGCACCATGTGGCCATCTCGTTAGGTTCAGCCAGTACAATTCCGTAGTTTGTGCAGTCGCTGTTGCGGGTAAATGTAGCCTCAACAGTAGTAGGAGTAATAGTTCCTACGGTAACAGTTACATTAGGATTAGTCTGAGCATGAAGACTAAAACTGATTGCTACTAAAAACAAAAGTAAAAGTTTTTTCATAAAGAATAAGTATTAATTGTTATTATTGATATTTTCTTGTCCAGAGGTTATTTAGTTTTTTTATTTAGTTGCATCTTGTCAATCATTCTTCTTCTTGCTTGCCATCTGGTAAAAGAGCATCTGTGTCGCCTGGAGTATCGTCTTCTTGAGCTTTCTTGTAGAAGCAAAGCATCGTCAATACAGTCAGTATCTCTGCTGCGGGTACAGCTAGCCATAACCCTAGATTGCCCAAAAGAATAGGCATCCACAAGAATGCTGCAATCATATAGATGATGCCTCGCAATAGGGTAATACCAGTAGCATTTCGTGCCTGTTCAATGCTTTGAAGGTAGCCTATTACGCAGATATTTGTTGCCATAAAGATGAATCCGATGGCAAAATAGGGAAGACCCTCAGAAGCATATCGGAATGCCATAGAGTCGGAGTCGATAAATATGCGGACAATAGCTTGGGGGAATACGGCAAATACTAGTGTGATTACAGCTCCGACTAAAATGGCCACCAACAGACTATGCTTGAAGGTCTGTAGCACACGAGTCTTGTTTTTCAGGCCATAATTGAAACTGAGGATGGGCTGGGCAGATTGGGCAATAGCACTATAGGTCATATAGATCAGAGGAAACAGATAGCAGGCAATACTCCAGGCTGCGACACCATCGTCGTTCAGTTTGTACCCGAATATGATGTTGCCGATCATGATGAGGACTGAGATTGCCAGTTCTCCAAGAAAACCGGAGAATCCAACCTTAATCATGTATCCGATATTTCTCATCGAGAGTTTCCAGCTGGTACGTGAGAATTTGACTCTGTAGAATTTCAGCGTATTAGTCTTGAATATCATGTAATAGAGTACCAGGATAACCCCACATGCCTGTCCGATGTCTGTTGCAAGAGCAGCGCCCTTAAGAGCCATATCGCAGGGGTAAATCAGCACATAGTCCATAATGATATTGACTACGGCCGGTACAATGTTTGAAATCATAGCAAATTTGGGCGAACCGTCGGTCCGTATAACAAACATGCCCAGGGTCTGAATAAGGAGCAGCAGACAGGTGGGGAGAAACCAGAGATAATACTCCTTGGTGGAAGCAAACAGCCCTTCGCTGACGCCGACCCATCGCAATATGGTGTTGGGGAAAGAGTAGAAAACGGTGGCCAGCAACAGTCCTATCATCCCGCCGGCAATAAACGACTGGGTTACATTAATCCTTGCAGCCTTAATGTTGTTCTTTGCCAGATGTATAGCTGCTACAACCGAGACTCCAATACCCAGCATCATGCCTGTACCGTTGATGATGGTCATGATAGGCGCAATCAGGTTGATAGAAGCCAGACCATGCGGACCAATATGATTACCGACAAAGATTCCGTCGGTAATGATAAAGGCCATATTGAAGACCATCCCCAGGAGTGTGGGAATAAATATGCTTCGGAAAAGTTTGGGTATGTTTTCTTTTGCAAAATCAATATGGTCTCTGTTGTCGAACATAAACGGCGAGTGTGTTAATCTGTTATAGGTCTTTGGCTAATTTCTCTCGGGTGATGCGCAGACTTTCTTTCTCGTTGGCTACATTCTTGTATCGCAGTCTGATACTCTTTGATTTGCTGATAGTCAGGGTGATGTTCATGTCTTTGCCCCACATTGAGGTGTAATGAACTTTGTCTTCAGATAGTGCTTTCATCTCCTCTCCTTCGGAATAACTGCCCAGAAATCCTTCGTTGCTGCTCATGCAGGGCCCGTATTTCGAGATCAAGGCGTCCTTGATGATGAGATACTGGTTTCGGATGTCGGTCCAGTTGTTTACTACCGGAAAATGAATGGTCAGATAATACACCTTGCCGGTATTCTCGGCTGGAGTTACGAAGACCAGGCAGCTGTCAATTCCCGATACGTTGCCTTTCAGAGAGACCGTCTTGGTGTGGGTGGGCTGGCCTTTGATGAATCCGTCAGATTCCAGCAGTTTTATGAAATCTGAAGCCAGACCGTCAATCGGATGACTCTTGAACCATACGGTATCGATATTCTGCGCCTGTGATGAAATGCTGATAGCAATTATTGCAATTATTGCAAGTGTTATTTTTTTCATAGCAGATGTATTATTGATTTTATTTGGATTGGTTGATTATATCTGGGGGATAGAAGCGATAAGATTCTGTGTGTATTCCTGCTGTGGGTTCTTGTAGATCTGGTCGGCAGATCCGCTTTCAACAATGCGTCCTTGCTGCATGACCATAATCCGGTCGGAAAGAAATCTGACCACGCTCAGGTCGTGAGAGATAAAGATGTAAGTATAGCCGTATTGGCGCTTGAGGTCGTTGAGCAGATTTAGAACCTGTGCCTGTACAGAGACATCCAGCGCAGAGACACTCTCGTCGCAGATTACCAGTTCGGGCCTCAATATCAGGGCGCGGGCTATGCAGACACGCTGGCGCTGGCCACCGGAGAACTCATGCGGATAGCGGTTGTACCACTCTGGCTCCAGTCCTACCTGCTGCATCAGCTCCAATACCTTAGCTTTCTGCTCCGCAGCGGATTTGCCCTTGTTGTGTCTCTTGTAGGGCTCAAGAATGGCTTGTCCGATAGTCAGTCGTGGATTGAGCGAAGAGTAGGGGTCCTGGAAGATGATCTGCATCTTCGAGCGCAGACTTCTCATCTGATTGGGCGTGTAATGGTCAATACTGGTTCCGTCGTAGATGATGTTTCCTGAAGCAGAGTCCAGAAGTCTCAGCAGAGTACGGCCAAGCGTCGACTTTCCGCATCCGGATTCTCCTACCAGTCCGAGGGTTTCTCCTTTGTGAACGTCAAAGCTGACATGGTCTACAGCGGTCAGTTTTCGGGTGGTTTTACCAAATAGGTTGCGCTTGAGAGGGTAAGTTACCTCGAGATCTTTTACCGAGAGCAGAATTTCGGGATCCTGATTGGGTGTTGCCGTAGCAGTTTCTGCTTCGTTAAAGTCAATCGTCTCCCCATTGAGAAATTCAGAAACGGTAGGAAGGTGAAGCGGGCGTCCCTCCTGGGGTGGCCGGCAGGCTAATAATCCTTTGGTATAAGGGTGTTGGGGATTGTGGAGTATCTGGTCAGCATCGCCCTGCTCAACAATCTGCCCCTGGTACATCACAGCCACATCGTCGGCAATCTGAGCTATGACACCCAGGTCGTGAGAGATAAAGATGATTCCGATATTGTGTCGTTCCTTCAGCTGTCTCAACAGGTCGAGGATTGTCTTCTGAACGGTTACGTCAAGGGCTGTTGTAGGTTCGTCGGCGATAATGAGGTCGGGGTTGCAAACCAGCGCCATGGCTATCATAACACGCTGTTTCTGCCCTCCGGAGATCTCGTGAGGGTAGCTGTCGAAGATTTTTTCAGGGCGGGGGAGAAGAACCTCGTTGAAGAGCTCTATGACACGCTTTTTGGCTTCGCTCTTGCTCATCTCTTCGTGAAGCAGCAGCATCTCGACAACCTGTGCCCCGCATTTCTGGACAGGATTCAGCGAAGTCATGGGCTCTTGGAAAATCATGCTGATGCGACTCCCTCTATAGGGGCGTAACTGCTTTTCGTTGAGCTTCAGAAGGTCGATGGCGTTGGCAGGTCCGTTTCTGTAGAACTCGTCAGCATGCATGCCATAGAACAGAATCTCTCCTTCCGACACATGGCCGTTCTTGTGCAGCAGCCCCATGATGGCCATAGAACTGACCGATTTGCCCGATCCTGATTCTCCCACAATGCCCAGCGTACGTCCTCTATAGAGTTTGTACGAGATGTGGTCCACCACTCGGCGCTCTTTGCCGTCGTTGGCAAAATCTATGCAAAGGTCTTTTACTTCGAGTAGAAGATTGTCTTGCTCATTCTGGTTCATAGGTGGATTGATGCTGGTTTAAGAATTGAAGATTAGGTCGGGTGTGTACATCTATAATTAATAATGGCTGCGTGTGGCCGGAATCTGACTCCTTATTCGCTGATATTCTATCTGTTTATACTAAAAGCCTGCAAATTTATGATTATGCAAAGATACAACTTTTTTTTGAATTGAGAAAAATAATATTCTTTTGGTTTAGACTTGTCTAAATTAACACTTTTTTTTACAGCGTGTACAATAAGAAATCACTTTCAGCGTTAGTAGTACAAAAATAAGGAATTAAATATTTAAGACCATGAACATCAAGAAACTTTTTCTCCCCCTTATGATGGTGGCGCTTCTGTTTTGTGGTTGCGCCCGTGAAACCGGAGCAATCGTCAGCACCACTTATTTCACCATTACCCCCGGTGAATGGAATACCAATTCCAACGTAGGTTATGCTTATGTTGAGAAACCTTTCCACGAACTCGATGAGTATGTTATTCAGCAGGGTGCCGTTATGGCTTTCTATATTGATGGCGACGGCTATGACAACCAGCTCCCATATCTCGCTCCTTATTACTCCGACAGCGATAACGACGGCGTTGATGAGCTCTATTTTGAAAATATCCGCTACGACCTTGCCCGCGGTTGCATTACCTTTATCATCCAGCAGTCCGACCTTGCCTGCCTCGTTCCCAACCAGAATCTGCGCTTCAAGGTTTGCATTATCGCTAATCGCTAGTTAAAATAGTCATAAAATTTTAAGCCCTCGGGTCCGGCAGGATTTCTGAGGGCTTATTCTTTATATCTATTTTTCGGAGAGACGTCTCTGAAACAGATTCTCCTTTCTTAGAGGTTCTTGTTCTCGACTGGGGCCGCATAGAGATGCAGCATGAAGTCGGGCTCGCTGTCCAGCTCAATCTCCTTGCTTTGAGCCTTGAGAAGCTCGTAGGCTTCGAGGTTGAAGGGGAAAAGCTTGTATCCGTCGTGGATGCGTTTGTCTATGAGCGTGGCCAGGGCGCTGTAGGCTGCGTTGGTCTGAGAGATGTTCTCCTCGGTCGTTTCGGCGTTGGCACAGGTTGTCAGTTCCTCACGGGTTATAGGTTTGCAGATGCAGAAATGAATGTCTCGTTTCTGCTCATGGAGACCTTGCATAATGCTCTTCAGGTCTTCGCCCGGAGCCTTCTCATAGTGGCCGTTCGAGGCGCGTTTCACCATAGTCTCGCGGATTTTCATTAAGGCACAGGGTTCAAATTCGTACGAAACCGAGACCGGAACGATGTTCAGTTCGCTCATATTCTCTACAAAGTCGGCCTTGCTGCTCATCGAGAACATCTTGATCAGACCTGGTTCAGTCAGGTCGTTGCCGTCTTTGGTTCGGCCGTTTCGCTGGGCAATCCATACCGAGCGGCCCTTCTCTGTGATGGCATAACGTATGTATTGTGAGGTGAGGAGTGATGCGCGGTAGAACTCTCTGCGAGAAGCGCTTCTGGCTATAGGGAACATTCTGTTGCAGCGTGCAATCTCTCCCAGTAGAGGATTGGCAATCAGATTGTCTCCAAAGGCAATCTCGCAGGCGGGAAAATGGTTGCGGAGGAATATCAGGTTCAGCAGACCTGCGTCCAGGGTGATGTCGCGGTGGTTCGAAACAAAGAGATACTGGCGTTTGGGGTCAAGCTGGTCCAAACCTTCAAAAGTAAAATGGCGTGCTGTGTTGCGCAATATGTGGAACAGCATAGTGGCCATGATTTTCTTCTGAAAATCGTCGACCGATTGTACCGAGGCGAACTGTCTGCGCACGGCTTCAAGGTCAGCGTTGAGGTTGACATTCTTGACGTGGGCATCCAGTAGGGGACTGTCCAGAATACGCTGTATGGCTTCGCGGGTCTGTTCGTCGTTATATGGTTCTAAGTCTTTAAATTCGGGATGAATCATGATTCAGCTAAGGGTAGTTCTCTGGATGGTTATTAGTGGTGGAATGTGCTTTTATCTGATGGGGAATGAGTATACTTCTTCCCTCAGGGTGTCGTTGAGATAGGAGGCTGTGCGCAGAGTGGCTCCGCGGGCAATGGTAAATGCTCCTTTGTATTGCTGGCCGTGGCTGCGCGAAGGTTCGCTGCCGTCGGTCGTGTAGAATATCTGAGTGCCTTCAACTTCCCAGTCAAGGGTTACAGAGAAGGTGTTCCTGTCGGCAATAGAGGTGGTGAGGATGGGCTTGAATGAACTCACTCCACAGTTGTATCCGAGTGCTCTGATGCGTATCTTCTGACGCTCTACCTTGCTGCGGAACAGGGTCCAGTTTTTACGGTCCAGGGGAGTCCACAGGCATTCGGCCATGGCAAAGAATCGGGGCAGTAGCATGTATTCGGCCTGCTCTTCGTTGTTGATGTATTCTGTCCAGAGGTTACATTGGCCGCCCAGAATGTATTTCTGCTGCTCTTCGTTCAGTCCCGAGGGTATGGGGTTGAACTGGTAGGCTTTGTGAAGTGTAACCATGCCGTTCATGGCTGTGGGGTGGTGGTTGGTGTCGGCCTGGTAGAAGTTGTAGTAGCAGAATTCTGTGGGAGTCATGATGGCGCAGTTGCCGTGTGCGGCTGCGTTTACGGCGCCTTTATAGCCCTGCCACGACATTACGGTAGCTTCTTTCGATACGCCGCCGTCCAGGATTTCGTCCCATCCGATGATGCGCTTGCCACGTCGGGAGAGATAGTCCTCTATTTGAATGATCATCCAACTCTGCAGTTCCTCTTCGTTCTTCAGTTTCAGCTCCTTGATGCGGTTCTGGCAGAGGTGGCATTTCTTCCAGTTGTCCTTCCAGGCCTCGTCGCCACCTATGTGGATGTATTCGTAGGGGAAGAGGGGGATAATCTCGTCCATAACGTCGCGGAGGAACTGCATTACGGAGTCGTTGCCTCCGCAGAGAATGGCACGGGGAGGCCAATAGGGGCTTATCTGGGTGTGATAAACCGTGTCGTCGTCGGCGCAGCCGAATTCGGGGTAGGCTTCGAGGATCTCTGCGCAATGGCCGGGAATCTCTATCTCAGGAATGACGTCGATGTGAAGCTGGGCGGCATAGTCGACAATCTCTCTTATTTCGTCCTTGGTGTAGAAACCGCCATAGGTACGGGGTTCGTCCTCGCGGGCAGGCTCAATCTCAGTCCAGGGAATGGTGTCGCGGTCGACGCGGAAAGAGGCTATGCTGTTGAGTTCCGGGTATTTGTCTATCTCGATGCGCCATCCGTGGTCGTCGGTCAGATGCCAGTGGAATTTGTTCATCTTGTAGAGCGCCATCAGGTCGAGCTGTTTCTTGATTTCAGACACGCTGAAGAAATGGCGGCTCACGTCGCGGAGGCATCCGCGCCATTCAAATCGGGGGTAGTCAAGAATGGTGCAGTAGGGGAGGGTAATCTTGTTGTAGCGTACCGCAGAGATGTCTTCGGGGAGCATCTGGATCAGGGTCTGGAATCCGTAGAAGAGGCCCGTCTCGGTATTGGCGCTGATGTTGATGCCGTCCTCCTTCACTTCCAGGAGGTAGCCCTCATCGCCAATCTCGCTGTTGGTGGTGTCGTTGAGACTGAAGACGATACAGTTCTTGGTCTTTTCGCCGGCCAGCGAGAGACGGAAATGCATTTTGCGCAACGACTTGGTAATATATTTTGCTGTCTCGGTGTTTTGTTCCACATTTTCGAAGTACAGCCTGGTCTTTTTGTCCAGCATGAAGGAGCCTTCTTTCGAATTTAGGAAAACGGGCTCGGGTACTATTGCGTAGCTCTCGACGCTGACAGTCTTTCCGCAACTGGTTAGCAGCAAGCACAGTAAGGTGAGAAGGACAAGATTTATCTTATGCATTATCTATGGTTTTCAAATTGACTATTAAATTGCAAAGATAACAATTTTTTTTGACATACAAATAAAAAAATCCAACAATCATTAAATATTTCGCACACGTGCAAGCATCCGTGCCTGATAACTCCGATAAAAAGTATTCATTACGCAATAATAGCATCGCTTGTCCGTTAAAGTTAATTATTTTCTAAGGAAATCACATCTGACAATATGAGTACAAATCCTTTCAAACAGCTTGCCGGACAGACTGCCATCTATGGTCTGGGAACTATCGTGGCCCGTCTGCTCAACTATATGCTGGTGCCTGTTTATGTGCGCGTCTTCTCCCGCGAGGTCTACGGCCAGTTTACAGAACTCTATGCCTATATTGCCCTTCTTTTGGCCCTCCTTACCTATGGTATGGAGACCACCTTCTTCCGCTTTGCCAAGGGCGACGACTTTAAGAAAGTCTACGGCACAATCATGAGCTCGATCCTCTCCTCTACGGGCCTTTTTGTCGTGCTGATAGCCTGTCTGTTTCCCTTTATCGGCAACCTCATCAATTATCAGGGACGCGAGGTCTATGTGCTCTTTACCGGACTTATTGTCGCCGTCGATGCCATTACGGCTGTTCCTTTCTGCGTGCTCCGCAAGAACAATAAACCCGGGCGTTTCTCGGCCATCAAGCTTGCCAATGTCTGCATCAATCTGGCTGTCGTGCTGACCTGCGTGCTGGTCTTCCCCGATACCTGTACCCGTCTTGCCAACCAGTGGTTCGGCCCTGAGGCCGGCCTCCTCACCTGGGTCTTCATCAGCAACCTCTTTGCCTCGCTCTGCAACGTCCTTATGCTTCTGCCCGAGTTCCGTCAGATACGGCTCGGAATCGATTTCTCGCTGCTCCGCAAACTCCTTTCCTATTCCCTCCCCATCATGCTTCTCAGTCTGCTGGGCATGGTCAACGAGGTGGCCGACAAGATTGTGGTCCGTTATCTCTCTCCCGAAGATCAGGTCTCTGCCGAGGCCCAGCTGGGAGTCTATGGTGCCAACTACAAGTTGGCCGTCCTGATGACCATCTTCGTCCAGATGTTCCGCTTTGCCAGCGAGCCCTTCTTCTTCGGTCGGGCCAAGGACCGCAACTCTCCCCAGCTGTTTGCCGACGTCATGAATTATTTCCTCATCTTCGGCCTGGTCATCTTCCTCGGTGTGACTCTCTATATCGATCTCTTCGGCTATTTCCTGGGCGGAAAGAACGAGCTCGGAAGCCAGTATAGGGAAGGTCTTGGAATAGTGCCTATAGTGCTGATAGCAAATCTCTTTTATGGTGTTGTGTTCAATCTTTCCATCTGGTTCAAGCTCAACCGGAAGACTACCTACGGCACCATTATTACCGCTGTCGGAGCAGGAGTTACCCTGTTGTGTCTCTTCGTCCTCGTGCCCCGCATCGGATATTGGGGAGCAGCCATAGCCCATCTGGCCTGCTATACCGTAATGATGGTTCTGTCCTACGTATGGGGGCAGAGCTATCTCCGCCGTCAGCTCGGCAAGGAGAAGAACGACGATATGCAGCTTGTAGAGCCCATACCCTATCATCTGGGGCGTATGCTGTTCTATCTCTTCTTTGCCATAGGTCTCTACTGTCTCAGCCTCTGGGCCCGTCCCTCAAGCCAGGCGATGGTCTATGTGGTCAACACCCTTTATCTCCTGCTCTTTGTCGCTGTAGCCTTTGTTGTCGAGCGGCGAGCCATCAGGAAGGCCTGATGCTGCCGGAGACATTTGTTTTAAGTTTGCGAATCCCTGCCGGAAAAAATAGTCTGCGAGGTCAGATGTAGTGCTTCCGGCAGGCTTTTTTGTACTATTTTTATCTTTTCTAACATCGTACTAAAGGCTTCCTGTGCCGTTTTCTTATTTTATATCGTCTTATAGTTCAGTTGCGGAGGGCGTTTCGTCAATGGTTGCGCTCTATTCCTTGTCCGATACTTGAATGCAAAGATACGACTCTTTCCGAGAATGCATTCTATGCTTGGTCTCACTTGGATTTTCTTTTTTTTGTAATGGTTTTGTAAGGCGCTGACAATAATTCGAAATACAAGTTTGTGAAAAACTCAAACAAGAATAGAAAAGTTTAGAGTGTGAAACAATAAATATTGGGGTCAGTACTGATTTCGTTGTGGCGGGCCTAT
>JAKSMQ010000026.1 GCA_024400565.1 Bacteroidales bacterium | reverse complement strand
AGGTTGTCCTTATAGGTAACTTTCTTCTGGCTGTATTCCCAGTTCTCAGCCTCGTTCATCTGGCCTTCGAAAGGCATCATAACGAGAGCTTTCTCCTTAGCGGGACATACATCGGCGCAGTTGCCGCAACCGGTGCAGTCCATAGCGCTAACCTGCATGCGGAAATGCATACCTGCCATCTCCTTGGGAGCCTTCATAACAACGGTCTCCATGCTTGCGGGAGCATTCTTCTTCTCGTCGTCGGTCATAACAACGGGACGGATAGCTGCGTGGGGGCAAACGAGGGAGCACTGGTTACACTGGATACAGTTCTGAGCGTTCCATGCGGGAATCTTAACGGCAACACCGCGTTTCTCGTACTCGGTAGTACCAGCGGGGAAAGTACCATCTTCCCAACCGAGGAATGCAGATACGGGGAGGTCGTTACCACACTGAGCAACCATGGGGCGCATAACCTTAGCGATGAACTCGGGGTCGGTATCGAAGTGAGGAACTGCGAAATCGGTGGTGCAGGGGAGGTCAGCCCATTCTGCGGGGATGTCGATCTTAACGATCTCGCCACCACGGTCAACAGCCTGGTAGTTCTTGTTAACTACGTCTTCACCCTTGCGGCCGTAGGACTTCACGATGAATTTCTTCATCTGCTCAACGGCGAGGTCGTAAGGAATAACTTCGCTGATCTTGAAGAATGCGCTCTGGAGGATGGTGTTGGTACGGTTGCCAAGGCCAATCTCGCCAGCGATCTTAGTAGCGTCGATGATGTACATGGTGATGTGATGCAGAGCCAGGTACTTCTTAACGAAGTCGGGCAGCTGCTTCTTGGTCTCTTCTACGCTCCAGGGAGAGTTGTAGAGGAAAGTACCATTGTCTTTCAGACCACGGAGACAGTCGTACTTGCTGAGGTAGCTGGGTACGTGAACTGCTACGAAGTCGGGGGTACCTACGAGATAAGGAGCGGGCAGAGGGCTGTCACCGAAACGGAGGTGAGAGCAGGTGTAACCGCCAGACTTCTTGGAGTCGTAGTCGAAGTATGCCTGAGAGTACTTGTTGGTGTTGTCACCGATAATCTTGATGCTGTTCTTGTTAGCACCTACGGTACCGTCAGCACCGAGGCCGTAGAAACGAGCTTCGAAAGTACCCTTGGGAAGGATGGAGATTTCGGGGAGGATGGGGAGAGAACGGAAGGTTACATCATCGTTGATACCGATGGTGAACTGGTTCTTCTTCTCGCCTTCAAGGTTGTTGAAAACGCTAATGATCTGAGCGGGAGTGGTGTCCTTACTGGAGAGACCATAGCGGCCGCCGATGATGTTAACGTTTGCATTACCCTTGTAAGCCTCAACGATGTCGAGGTAGAGAGGATCGCCGTTTGCGCCGGGCTCTTTGGTGCGGTCGAGAACGCAGATGTTCTTAACGCTAGCGGGCATAACCTCCATGAGGTGCTTAACGCTGAAAGGACGATAGAGGTGAACGGTGATAACACCAACCTTCTTGCCCTGAGCCATGAGGTAGTCAACAACGGTCTTAACGGTCTCGGTAACGGAACCCATAGCTACGATAACGTCGGTAGCATCCTTAGCACCATAGTAGGTGAAGGGAGCATACTCACGACCGGTGAGCTTGGAGATCTCTTTCATGTATTTGGCTACGATCTCGGGGAGAGCATCGTAGTACTTGTTCTGGATTTCGCGAGTCTGGAAGTAAACGTCGCTGTTCTGAGCAGTACCGCGGGTTACGCTGTGCTCGGGGTTGAGGCAGTTCTCACGATAGCGTTTCAGAGCGTCCTGGTTTACGAGAGGACGGAGGTCTTCCATATCGAGGCATTCGATCTTCTGGATCTCGTGGCTGGTACGGAAACCATCGAAGAAGTGCATGAAGGGAACGCGACCCTCGAGAGCTGCGAGGTGAGCTACGGGAGCGAGGTCCATAACTTCCTGTACGCTGCTGGTAGCGAGGAGAGCGAAACCAGTCTGGCGAGCGGACATAACGTCAGCGTGGTCGCCGAAGATGGAGAGGGACTGAGCTGCGAGAGCACGAGCCGAAACATGGAATACACCGGGGAGAAGCTCACCAGCGATCTTGTACATGTTGGGGATCATGAGGAGAAGACCCTGGGAAGCGGTATAGGTAGTGGTGAGAGCACCAGCCTGGAGAGAACCGTGTACTGCACCGGCAGCACCAGCCTCAGACTGCATCTCTACAACCTTTACGGTCTCGCCAAAGAGGTTCTTACGACCTGCAGCAGCCCACTCGTCGATGTACTCAGCCATGGGCGAGGAGGGAGTGATAGGATAGATAGCAGCGACTTCACTGAACATGTATGCTATAGTAGCAGCAGCGCAGTTACCATCGCAAGTCATAAACTTTTTTTCTTTTGCCATAGATAGTTTGTTATGAATTATTATTAGGTTTTGTTCTATTAATAGGCTTTGTTCTGTTATTAGTTTTGGGGTGTGTAGCGGAACACAACGGATGTGCAGTCGTCCTGGATTTCGGAAGGAACGAACTTGAGCACGTCGGCCTTGATGGCACGTGTCACATCCTCGCACGAGTCGTTGGCATGGCTAGCCAGCACCTTCTTCAGGCGTTCCACTCCATAGAGTTCGCCCTTCTCGTTAGAGGCCTCCACAATTCCGTCGGTATAGAGAACCACCATCGTGCCGGGCTCCAGTTTGCAGGAGCGCTCGGTATATTCGGTCTCGGGCATAAGACCCACAGGCATATTGATGTCGACCTCGAGCATGCTCACGCTTCCGTCGGGTTTTACTATCAGAGGTTCGTCCTGACCGGCATTACAATAGGTGAAGATACCGGTCTTGAGGTCGAGGTTGCCGGCAAACATGGTCACGAACATGTTGCTTTCGTTGTTCTTCGACATACCTCTGTTGGCTACGCTGATTACCTCCGAGGGAGCCATAGCGTCGTGGCATCCGGTACTGATAAGCTTGAAGGCGGTCGACATAAAGATGGCTGCCATAATACCCTTGCCCGATACGTCGCCGATGCATACCAGGAAGGTATCGCCGGTAATGCCATAGTTGTAGAGGTTTCCGCCTATCTCGCGCCAAGGGTTCATGAGGGCGTAGATGTCGATATCCTTGCGGCCGGGGAATGCAGGGAATTCGTTGGGCACCAGGTCGAGCTGTACGGTACGGGCAATATGAATCTCCTCTTCCAGACGCTCCTGCTCTGCCGTTACCTGCTGGAGGGCGATGTTCTTCTCCTTAAGCTGGTCGGTCAGGTATTCCACGGTCTCGAAGATATAGTTCATATCGTCGCTCCCGTTGCCTTCAAGTGTAAAGGGAGCGCCATATTCGTTGACGGCTGTTCTGCGCAGATGATGGGCATACTCGCTCAAGGGGCGCAGCTTGCGGTTGACAATCGAATTGATTACTATCACCAGTATAGCGGATGCGGCCACAAACAGGAGCAGGACATAGAGGAGGAAGTTGCTGCTGCGCGAGTAGGCCTCCGAGAAGGGCATCGCCAGGACTACATCCTTGCTTCCGTCCCGGGTGGCGCTGGCAAAGGCTACATAGAGTACCTCGTTGACAAAAAGTCTGTATTTGTGTTCCTCGTTCGATTTGTCAAGGGCATGCCGGGCAAGTTCTTTTACTTTTCCCGTTAACGTTGTGTCAACCTTGTCGGTCATGCTGTTGTCGACAATGAGACAGGCGTAGTCGGGGGTATTGAGTATCTTCTGCCCTTTGTCCATCACCAGGCAGCATATATGTTGATTGGTGTCGGCCATGTGGCGAAGCACAATCCCGTCCAGCTGCGACTGTATGTCGGCGTTGTTCTCAAAATCCGCATTCTTGTCGATGTCGCTGACAATCGACTCCAGGTGGTCGAAAATGCCTAGCTCCGACTGCGCCTTCATAACCGTGCGGGCACGGAGTGACAGAAACAGGCAGAGCACAAACATCGTCCCAATGGCGAGGATAAGTACTCTAATCGAGATACTCTGTGAGAAGGAGCGGTAGGGTTTCATAGGCTGAGGGTTATTGGATATTCATAATTTTGGAGAAGCCGGTCATCACGAACACGCGGCGCACGGTGTCCTGCAGGTTGGTGAATACGAGGCTGCCGTTGCGTTCGTTCACGCTCTTGTGGAGGGTGAAGAAGAGACGAAGCCCGGAACTGGAGATGTAGTCAAGGGCTGAGCAGTCCATTTCAATATCGGGGTTGTTTCCGGTAAGAAGAGGCTTCATTTGCTGATCAAACTCAATTGCCTCGGCTGTGCCGATGCGGCCAACCACCTTGGCGATGGTTTTTCCGTCTTTCTGGGAGATATTGAGATTCATGGCAGGTATATTTTGTACGTTTATGTTATTGTTAGCTGATGCAGGGTAGATTCTTGTAGAGGGTCAGTATGTTCTTTCCGTCTCCGGTACGGCGGTAGTTGAGACGGCTCATCATCCGGGTGTAGAGATGGATGCCCAGGCCGCCCGCTTTTCTCTCGCTGAGGGGCGCATCCGTGTCCACCTCCTCACGGGTAGTGGGGTCGAAGGGAACGCCGTCGTCGATTAGATCGAACCTGACGGAGTCGCTCCGGAGCCGGGCCCTCAACTCAATGGTATGGCCATCCGATCCGTTGGGGAAAGCATAGCTCATCACGTTCACTATGGCCTCCTCGAGTGCCAGCTGCACCTCGTAGCAGAAGCCCTTGCCCAGGCCGCAGAGGTCGCAGTTGGAGCCGATAAACTCGTATAGCCTCTCCATCTCGGCCAGGCTGCAGCCAAGCACGAGGGTCTTACCCTTTGAGGTTGATGCCATATTGGAGTTTGCCGTATTCATCTTTTGTCTGTCTGTGGTGAGTCTACGCCGGTTATTGGTATTGCCTATAGTTTGTTTCCTCTTGCTTAAGGGATGCTGTATCAAATCTATACAAATCCCTTCGGGGAGAGAAACAATGTGCAAATATACGACTTTTTTTTAATATAGAAACAAAATAGTTAATTTTAACAAACCCGTCTTCCGTTCCGACATTTCATCCAAAGGAATACAAAATAGGAAATTCTGTCAATAGAGATGCCGTCGAAAATCCTGTCCCTGCCAGGCATCATACAGACAGCACTATGGGAGCATACAGACAGCATATAAACAGCATACAGGCAGCACCTAGACAGCACACAGGCAGCACTATGCCTCATAAAGTGCTATCCCTTAGTGCTGTCTGTGTGCCGGCAATAGCGTAGCATGATGCTCTCAAGGTGGTGTCTGTATGCTATGTATGGTCTCATTCGGATGCGACAATGTGCACACATCGTTTGCCGCCAACTGGGACGGGACAGATAATCGGAAAATCCGAAGCAGAAGAAATTTTACGTTTTGGCCAGGGTTCGGCCTACATTCGGCCTGGGTTCGGCCTGGGTTAATCTGGGATTGGGCTACCATTGCCCTCCGGCCGCCCTACCCTGTTTCGGATCCCCGCCCATCCGTTGCCCATTCCTCTAACCCATTCCTCATAGTCCTTGGGGCCATCGTTGGGCCGAGATGCCTTATTGTTGCGGCCACTTTCCCTTATTGACTGGTCGGAGAGGCGTTCTCCCCATCTCCTTGCCGCCTTCTCTCCTGGGGTCTGGTCTCCGAGTCGGTTCGGGGACTAAATATGTCGGATACATAATAAAAATGTGCAGTTTTTGTCGCAAATTGACATTTTTTTCTTATCTTTGCATCGCTAAACTATCGGCCTCCCCCTAATGGGAGAAGCCGCTAAATGGAATATTATGAATAAGATAAAGTCATTAGTACTGGCTATTGCGCTATTTGTTGCGGGTGCCGCACAGGCTCAATTTTCACAAGCCTTGTCCGATTACGAGTACATGTTCAAGGTAGAAGCAGGCTATGCCCCCTATGTTTCTAACCTGGGCCATCCCGGCGAATATGGCTATTACATCAACGACCTGCGCCATACCACAGGCATCAACGTAATCAACGGCGTCTGCATCAAGCAGGATTTCTTTGTCGGTCTGGGTCTGGGCTACAACTATGTGGCTGCTCCTGCCCATTTCAAGAACGGCTGGCATAGCGCCATGGCCTTCATCGACTTCGACTTCCGTCCTCTCGATGTTGAGTTTGCTCCCATGATTATCGGCAAGCTCGGAGCAAGTTACATGATGGGTGATACACCCTATGGCAACACCATTGCTCCCTATGCCGAAGTGGGTCTGGGTATCAACTGGTACTACAACCACGTTCTCAGCAATATGGAACGCAACAACCGCAGCATCTTCCTCGAGGTGGCTTTTGCCTATACCCAGCAGACCACATTCCTCCCCGTCCGCATGGGCTGGCGTTTCTAATTACGAAGATATGAATCTCAACCTAGTCCAGTTCGACGAGCGGGAGCAGCTGCGTGTGCTCGACCAGACGCAGCTGCCCAACCGCGAAGAGTATGTCACCCTCTCCACAGCCGACGAGGTGGCCGACGCCATCCGCAGGCTCAAGGTGCGGGGGGCTCCCCTTATCGGCATCTGCGGAGCAATGGGGCTCTATGTGGCGTTCCGGACTCTGGTAGAGAAAGATGCCTCGGATGCAGCATCCAAGCTGCAGTCGTGTGCCCATATCATAGCCAATGCCCGCCCCACGGCAGTCAACCTGGCCTGGGCCGTCAACCGCATGCTGGCCAGGGTAGCGCAACTCTCCGATGTCGGCAGCATCCTGTCGGCCCTCAAAGCCGAATCCCTTCTCATCCAGCAGGAGGAAGAGTCGACCTGCGAGGCCATCGGGCGCAACGGCAATACACTTATCGCCGACGGAATGGGCATCCTCACCCATTGTAATGCCGGCCTACTGGCCACAGGCAGGTATGGTACGGCGCTGGCTCCCATCTATGCCGCCCGCCAGTCGGGCAAGAATATCCATGTCTATGCCGACGAGACACGGCCCCTGCTTCAGGGAGCACGCCTCACGGCCTACGAGCTCACCCGCAACGGAGTCCCCACAACGCTCATCTGCGACAATATGGCTGCTTCGGTCATGAGCCAGGGCAAGGTACAGATGGTTCTGGTAGGATGCGACCGCGTGGCTGCCAACGGCGATACCGCCAACAAGATAGGAACCCTCGGGGTGGCCATCCTGGCCCGCCATTACGGCATTCCCTTCTATGTGTGCGGCCCCCGTTCTACCTTCGACCCCCATTGTGCTACGGGCCAGGACATTGTGATAGAACAACGCAACCCCGAAGAGATACGTTCGGCCTGGTATGCCGAGCCTATGGCTCCCCAGGAATGCGACATCTATAATCCCTCGTTCGACGTTACGCCTCACGAACTCATAACCGGCTACATCCGCGAGGATGGCATCATCACGATGTAGCCCCATAAATTTTCATCTTCAACACTCTAATATGGAATCAACTCGTCAACAGAAGATATCACGACTCATACAGCAGGACCTGAGCGACATTTTCGTCAAGGAAATGAAACCCGTGCTCGGCAATTCGCTTATTACCGTTACGACCGTGAGAATTACCTCCGACCTCAGCCTGGCCCGCATCTACGTAAGCATCTTCCCCATCGGGGGCGTTACGGTAGACCAGGTGATGGCCGCCATACGGGCCAATACCTCCGACCTGCGTCGCAGACTGGGTCTCCGAGAAGGCAAGCAGCTGCGCATCATTCCCTCCCTTGAGTTCTATATCGACGACACCCTCGACTATAAAGCCCATATCGAAGAATTGCTTAAACAGTAACCCGTTCCCTTGAGACCCTCCACCTTCATAGCAGGCCGTTATCTCTTCTCCCGCAAGAAGAAAAGCGTCATCAACGTCATCTCCTGGATTTCGCTGGTGGGTATTGCTGTGGGTACGGCAGCCCTGATAGTGGTCCTCTCGGTCTATAACGGTATCGGCGAACTGACGCAGGAGCTCTTCAATGTCTTCGATCCCGAACTCAAGATAGAGCCTGCTCAGGGCAAGACCTTCCATACCGACAGTATTGCCTACGAACAGCTATGTTCTCTCGATGGCGTCGACCAGGTGAGCGCCCTCGTCGAGGAGAATGCCTGGATAACCCACAAGCACAACGAGGCTATTGTCCAGCTGCGTGGCGTAGACGACAACTACCACAAGATGACGGGTCTCGATACAATGCTCTATGAGGGAAGCTATTGTCTGCGCAACACCTTCGAGACCGTTGACCCCAACGACGAGACCTGTACCATCGAGCAGCAGGCCAACTATCTCATATTCGGAGGCGAGATCTACTACAATCTGGGCATCTCTACCTATGCCAACAGTCTGCTCACGGTCAATATTCCCAAACGTGGAAGCGGCATAGGAATGACGATGAGCGAGGCCTTCAATACGGGTCATGCCTATTCTGCCGGCTGTTTCTATCTGCAGCAGGATATCGACAACCGCTATGTTGTGGCTCATGCCGACTTTGTACGCCAGCTGATGGACTATGACGAGGACGAGGTTACGGCTCTTGCCATCTCCCTGAAGAACCCGCGCCATCTCAACAAAGTCAAGGAGCAGATAAAGGCGCTTGTGGGAGACAACTACCAGGTACGCGACCGCTTTGAGCAACAGCCCCTTTACTACAAGGTGTTCCAAAGCGAGCGACTGGGCGTGATGCTCGTACTCAGCCTCATAGTACTTATTGCCACTTTGAATCTTATAGCCAGTCTTTCGCTCCTCATCATCGACAAGCGAAAGGACATCCACACCTTGCGCAGCATGGGTATGGACAACTCCGATCTGCGTCGCACATTCTTTACCGAAGGCATCATGATAGCCCTGGTGGGAATCGTGGCCGGTCAGGTGGTAGGATTTATCATCTGCTGGGTTCAGCAACAGTTTGGCATCATCAAGATGGGGGCTAATTTCATAACCGACGCATTCCCTGTCTCCATGCGCTGGCAGGACTTCGTCAATACGTTGCTTATTGTACTGGTTCTCTCCTTTCTGGCTGTCACCTTTACCATAAAGAAGGCCAGGATAGGCAATACAGAGCCCGACAAGCAACCCTCCGACCAAAAAAATTGAATTGAATATAAACTAATACAAACATTTACACTATGAAGAAATACATTCTTTTTGCAGCTTTCTGCCTTACTATGGGCATTTGTGCTGCTCAGCAGCCTGTAAAGACCGCCAAAACCAGCCAGCAGGAGACCAAGACTGCTGCTACCCACCAGGGATGTGGCCACAACCACGCCAACTGTCCCCACCATCAGGCTGCCCAGGCTCAGCAGGCCCAGCATCAGGGCTGCAGCCACCAGGGTCAGGCTTGCCAGGGCCATGACGGCAAGTCTTGCCAAGGTCATAATGGCAAATCCTGTCAGGGCCACGATGGTAAATCCTGCCAGGGTCACGACGGAAAGTCTTGCCAAGGTCATGATGGTAAATCCTGCCAAGGTACTCCCGCAACCAAGGCTGCCCAGACCACAGAGAAGAAAGCCAAGAAGTCTAATAAATAAGATTCTCCTCTCTGGATATTGCCTGTCGGCAGGCCAATAGGCCTTGCCGTGGTATTTGTTTCACATTATCAAACTAATCAACTGACTGATGAATAAATTCAAATTCTGGCTTAATAATGCCAGAACTGTAGCTCTCCCCCAGAGCGTTATGCCCGCCATTATGGCTTTGTGTATCATAGGAAGCCAAAGCTCGTGGGGCGGTTTCTGGCAATTCGGCCAGGGCTATTTCTCCTTGCCTCTGGCAATAATAGCCCTTATCGGAATTGTATGTGCCCACCTTAGCGTCAACCTGTTCGACGACTATTTCGACTATAAGAATGCCGGCATAGAGAGTAGAGAAAAGCTGAATCGTGCGGGTATGCGTGCCCGTATCGGCAAGGCCCTCTATCTGGCTGAAGGCAAGGCCACTCTGGCTGAAACCCGACGTGTAGCGTCCCTCTTCGGACTTGTGGCCATCGTGGCAGGAGGAGCAATACTCTATTTCCGCGGATTGCCTGTCATAATCCTCGCAGCCTGTGGAGGATTCCTGGGCTTCTTCTATTCGGCCAAGCCTTTCATGTTCTGCTATCGCGGCATGGGCGAACTCGTTACCGGTATTATCTTCGGACCCCTGCTCATGCTGGGCATGGGTCAGGCTGCCGCAGGAATCTTCGACCCGGGCCTGGGTCTTATCTCCGTGGCTGTAGGTCTGCTGGTAATCAACATTCTGTATACCCACTCCATTATGGATGCCGCCCCCGACGAGTCGGTAGGGAAGAAGACCCTGGCTACCATCCTCCACACTCCTACCAAGATGCTGGCCGGAAGTTTTGTCTTCAACTTCTTCCCCTATGCTTTTGTCGTACTGGCTGTTGTATTGGGTTGGGTTTCTCCCTGGGTTCTGGTCAGTTTCGTCACCCTTCCCATGGCTGTAAGCCTATTCAAGCTGATGATAGACTATTGCGAAGAGAATACCAAAGGATTGCCTCCTGCCCAGACCAAGATTAAATGGTGGATGGGACCTATGTCGAACTGGGATGGCATAGTGGCCGCCGGTATCGACTGGTTTATGATCCGCTGGTTCCTTGCCCGCAACATGCTCACCTACCTGGTGTTGCTCATCTCTATCGGAGCATTCATCAACTAATCCGACCGAGACCTTTGACCTGAGTGTGCCCTTACCCGAGGGTACACTCTCTTAGACATTAAAGGAGGCCACGTCTATTGTCTGCGGACGATAGGATAACAGATGCCCAGGCCCCGACTCCTATTGGGCGACTACAGCCGGGAGAGATTGCTCTCTTATAGCTGTCGACCCTAGCTCTTTGGAGAAGACATAGGGGATTGGGACAGGACGGGAAGGAAGACATATGAGCGAAAAATAATTTGGATAAAAGGAAAAATAATTGTAACTTTGCATTTCCAAACAAACTATTGAATCAAGATGAAAAGGACGTTACTATCTATTGTTTTACTGTTGGTTGCATCCGTAGCCGCAGGTCAGAACAAGCACGAGATGATGGATCAGATCAACCTGCTCAACTCCCAGCTGGAGACTCTCCGAGTACGCGACTCTCTCTATCGCCAGCAACAGCAGAGTGCCATGACGCTCCTCAACACCCGTATCACCCAGCAGGAGACCACAATCCAGAAACAGCAATCGATAATCGATGAGCAGAAGAAACTTATTGAACAACAGAACTCTGTACTCTCCTCCTATGCCCAGCAGGTAAGCGCCCTGACCGCCTATACCGAACAACTGAAGTCACAATCTAATGGGACAAATGCTCAAGCATCTCCTTCCAATAGTAATGTAACCTATCATTTCGTTACCGTTACCGATCCTTCAAAGAAATATGTCGTTCCTGAGGGTAAGATATGGAGGCTACTTGGTTACTCGAGAGGCGAAGATTACAGCATTGTGTTGTATTACAACGAGAAAGGAAAGAAAGTTGGTTGGATATCGGATGATTGGACCTTCATCCTTTTCCCAGGGATGTATTTTATGTGTAATGCGGACTACCGTGCAAGTGCCACAAACCCATACTATATCTGGTATACCGAAGAAGACCTTCCTGCAGGATCTACCTGGAAGTAGCATTCTGTCAGACTGGTAGATTACGACATCTCACAAGGCTGGATATTGCCATTTGAGGGGCAGGATGAGTCCATCCGACAACGGGTTAGTCTCCACCTTGGGTCCATATAAACGGCATACAGCCGGCACGGGACATCAGACAGATGCTACTTGGATGCTCTTTATGTGCTTTCTAAGTGGAGGATAGGAGTTGCCGACGGCCCTTGCCAGAGGGCGGACTCTTGCCGTTAAGTGAAAAAAAAAATCAGGATTTATCCAAAATAATTCGTATCTTTGCAAAGTCGTAACAGACATTAGCAAAGATATTTCGGACGGGTGTAAGAGGTTGTTGTACTTGACGATAGATGCTTCTTTCGTGAGTTGTATCCAAGACCTCGGTTCGGCTCTTCACCTTTGATAAACAAGATTCTTCTGCAAGGGCCGTAAGGAAGATAATATATTTAGATGCATTTATGAAAAGATTTCTTACCGGTTTGGGTTCTCTGATGAGAATCGCTATGATAGTGATACTTATGGCGCCCCCGCTCTCCTCGCTGGCCCAGGGACGTTCGTTCATTAAGGAAAAGATCCAGCAAAAGAGAGAATGCAGAAATGTGGCCATCACGAAGACCAACGGCGACCTGATGCTTTACGGTTCAAACGGATGGGCCGGAACGGCTCTCCCCAAAGGACTGACTGACGCGTTGAACGAGCTCAACAACGACAACGAATATATTGACGATGTCCAGCTGACCGAACAGGGTCGATGGCTGATTCTTGTCGGCAACAACGGCTTCAGATGGAGCGATATTCCTTACAGCCTCGAGTCAAAGCTGAGAGAATACAACCGCCAGGAAGAGGTGGTTACGTCGGTCACCTTCAACGACGCGGGCGACTGGATTGTGATTACCCAGAATTATATCTCTGCCTCTGAGGGCGCCATTCAGGACTGGCTGGCCGAGGGATTGGAGAAATATGGTCAGCTGTGGGCTGCCTGCGTTACCGAGGATGCGATAGTGGCTGTCTATGAGCAGGGTTACCGTTTCTACGGCAACGTGCCCGAAACGTTAAAATCTGCCCTCAATGAAACAAATCTCGATGTGTTCCGTCTTAAAATAGCAGGCTCGGCCTGGTTCTTTGCCGACCAGAAGGGCCGCTATCAATATTATATGTAAATCTGTAAGACGCCCCTTTGCGGCTCGCCGTTATGAAACGATTGTTCTGTATCCTGTTTTCGATTATCTGTTGTTCTGTATTTGCTCAGACAAGATCGTACGAGACCCCTCGTGTTGACCAATCGTACCGTAGCACGACGAGCGATATGCGTGTGCTGGGCGTAGTCTGCGACGAGGAGTCGACAGTAGTGCTGATAGAGGATATTACACGGCCCCATACGTCGGACCTCTGGATATCGCTGGGCAGCAATACGGCTCTTATGGTGAAGGGCTCTTCGCGGAGATACCGCATACAGGAATGGGGTCTGATTGACAATGAGGATGCTACCAGTCTGAAGCTCGACAAGCAATACAGTCAGACGGCCGACAGACGTTATGTTCTCTATCTGATGTTTGAGGCCATACCCACGACGGCCCGCGTGCTGGATATTATCGAGCCCAACGGGTTCTTCTGGAAAGGAATCCATCTGGAATCAAGCGCCAGCAGCCCGGACCGCCAGCATCAAGGAGGCACCCAGAACGGGGGTCTGCTGAAGAGCGAGCGCGAGGCCTCCGGGCGGGGTCAGAACGCAGGCGGATCTTCGGCCCGACGAAGCGGGCGCCCGTTCGAGGCCACGGCGTCAGGCACCTGTTTTGCAATCAGTTCCAACGGCTATCTGGCTACGGCCTATCATGTGGTTGAAGGAGCAAGCCGCATACGCATAAAAGGAGTAAACGGCAATTTCGACAAGAACTATCCGGCCAAGGTTGTGGCCTCTGACAGGGAGAACGACGTGGCTATTCTACGCATAAGCGACCCCTCTTTCTCCAGCCTGGGCCGCATTCCCTACGAAATAAACTTTGGCGTGGCCAATGTAGGAGAAGAGGTGTTCGTGCTGGGATTTCCCCTCAGGGCTCTGATGGGCGACGACATCAAGCTGACCACAGGCGTAGTCAGCTCGCGTTCAGGATTCCAGGGCGACAATACCTGCTATCAGATTTCGGCCACGGTACAGAGCGGCAATAGTGGAGGTCCGCTCTTCAACAGCAACGGAGAGGTGATAGGCGTTATCAGCTCCCGACTCATGGTAGAGAGTGCCGCGTATGCCGTAAAGACATCCTATCTCCAGCGGCTTATCGGCAAGGTGAGCGGAACGGTCACCCTTCCGAAAGGGAATACCGTCAGGGGCAAGAAACTGTCTGAGCAGGTAAGCGAAATTCAGAAATTCGTCTATCTGATAGAGGTCGAGCAATAGTCCCCGTTTAGGCCCGCAGCATGACCTGACAGAAGTGCCTGAAGACGGATGCCATCATGCCCGGAGAGCGTTAAGAGAACTATTTTTACATTTTTTTCTTGCTATTTGAGAAAAAAGGTGTATTTTAGCTTTCTAATTCATCCCCCTATGCCCTTCCGACAATCGAGGGTAATGTGGTGAATTAAGACTAGTTATATTGTGTAAATAAGAATTATTCTATATATGAAAATGCTTAAAAAAGGCCTTCTCTTCCTGTTCGCAGCCCTCCTTTTCGCCTCGGTGGGCTTTGCACAAACTAAAAGTATAGCTCAAAAGGCCGATGATCTCTTCGACCAGAAGCAGTATATCGCCGCCCTTGAGAAATATGAAGAGGCATACAACAAGATTTCCTCCAACAAGGTGGAGAAGAATCGTTGCTATTTCCAGATGGGCGAATGCTACCGTCTGATGAACAACTTCCCCAAGGCCGAGCGCGTTTACAAACGTCTCATCTCGCAGAAGTACTACACCACCGAGCCTAAGCTTTATTTCTACATGGCCGAGATGTACCGCTTCGAGAACAAATTTGATGAGGCTGACAAGTACTACGACAAATACATTGAGCTGCAGCCCGAGGACACTTATGCTATCCAGCGTAAGACTTCGCTCGTATATGTGAACCAGCTGTTCATGAGCCGCACCCGTCATAAAATCATCAAGCTCGACAAATGGTGCTCGGACTATAACGACTGGGCTCCCCGATTTGTGGGCGACGATACTACCAGACTGGTGTTCACCTCCTCGCGCTATACCGGCGAAGGCAAGGAACAGCATGATGCCTGGACTGGCCAGAACTTCTCTGACCTCTTTACCGTATTCCAGGACCGCAAGGGCGACTGGAGCGCAGAAGTAGAGCTTCTCGACCAGACCGGTAAGATTAATACTGGCGTCAACGAGGGTGAGCCCTGGTTCTCTCCCGACGGCCGTTCGCTCTATTTCTCCCGTTGCGACAGCCGCGAACACGAAACCCAGGGTTGCTACATCTACTATACCACCCGTGGCAATCCCACTCTCGACAACAAGAAGGGCAAAAAGAAGAAGGACGACAATGCCGAGTTGAATGGCGAATGGAGCGAACCTATCCGTATCAACCTGGGCGATACCACCTTCAACTATCTCTATCCTACCCTTACCCGCGACGAGCTTACCATGTATTTCTCGTCCGATATGCCTAATGGTATCGGCGACTATGACCTCTGGATGGTAACCCGCCACAGCAAGGACGAATCGTTCGGCAATCCTGTAAACCTCGGTCCTTCTATCAATACCGAAGGCCGCGAGATTATGCCTCTGCTCCGCAACGACTCAACCATGTATTTCTCCTCCAATGGTCTTCCCGGCGTCGGTGGTCAGGACCTCTTCGAAACCCATCGCATGGGCCGTCGCTGGTCTTCTCCCCAGAACCTCGGTATTCCTATCAACTCCTCCTACGACGAGATGAGTATCGTATACTATCCCGAAAGCGATCATTATATGATGGAGCGCGGTTACTTCAGCTCTAACCGTCCCTTCGACGATCCTCACTCCAAGCGTACCGACAAGAAAGGCGTCAAGACTCCTCCCGTAAACGACGACCTCTTCTATTTCGAGCTTCCTCCTCTGCTCTACTCCATCGAGGGTACTATCCGCGACGAGAAGTCCATGCAGCTTATCGAGGGCGCCAAGGTCCGCATCGTAGGTTCCAACAACACCCAATTTGAGACCTATACCAACAAGCAGGGCTACTACAAGTTTGACGACAAGCAGATCAAGCGCAACGTAGTGTATAAGATGTATGTATCCAAGGTTGACTATTTCTCTATTGAAGGTAGCGAGAGCACCTGCGGATACAATACCGACAAGGACCTCGTTCACGATTTCAGACTTGAGCCTGTTCCCAAGCAGCCCGTCGTTCTTCCCGAAATCCGCTACGACCTTGCTAAGTGGGATCTCAAGGAAGAATTCATGGATTCGCTTATGGACCTTTATCTCGTAATGGTCAACAATCCCAATATCGTAGTTGAGCTTCGCGCTCATACCGACTGCCGTCCCTTCATCGGCCTTACCAACGATACCCTTTCTCAGCGTCGTGCCCAGTCGGTTGTCGACTATCTCATCAGCCGTGGTATTGAGAAAGACCGTCTGGTTGCCAAGGGTTACGCAGAACGTGTGCCCCGCACCCTCGACCGCGATATGACCGTTCGTGTGAATGGCAACCGTTACACCTTCAGCGAGGGTATGACTCTTGAGTGCGACTATATCGATGGCCTTTCCAACAAGGAGCGCCAGGAGGCTGCACACCTGCTCAACCGCCGTCTTGAATTCCTCATCCTCCGTACCGACTACGTCTCCAAGACCCTCATCGACAACCTTGCCGCCAACCAGACTCCTACAGTCAAGAAGACCGAGGACGGAAAGGTTATCGACCTTGTAACTACTCCTATCGAACACGTAGACTACACTCCTGCCATTATCCACGACGAGGGTACCATTCCTGCCACTATGATTTCTTCTGCCAAGGGCGAAATCCAATGTATCGTAAATGGCTGCCAGATGCCTATGCTCATCGACGAGCGTTATGCAGAGCCCGTAGCCATCAGCTGGGAAGAGGCCATGAACTTC
This sequence comes from Bacteroidales bacterium, assembly GCA_024400565.1. Lineage (GTDB taxonomy): Bacteria > Bacteroidota > Bacteroidia > Bacteroidales > P3 > Colimorpha. Next base: position 16,320 of record JAKSMQ010000026.1, on the reverse strand, counting down.
CTCTATCAGCGTCGTATCAACAAGGAAGACTTCCCTGATCGTGACAATGCCTTCGACCCCGATGGCAACATCCTCGATAAGGCTACCATCGTATTCAAGGAACTCCAGATTGGCCAGAAGCATGCCCGCAATGTTGAGGTTGTAGTTGTAAAAGGTATCGACTACAAGTTCATCATCAACCGCATCGGTCTGAACCAGTTTGGCGCATACGAATTCGATAAACAGCGTGGCCGTCTCACCTTTATTGACGAATAATCCTTAAAGGAGAATATATACCTTATATATAGCAATGGGGCAAACTCATTCACACACGAGAATGCTCCATTGCTTTCTTACCTCATAGACTTATGCCCACACTCTTAACCATTACCGGACCTACAGCTTGCGGAAAGACCTCACTTGCAGTCGAGGTAGCACGTCAGATTGACGGCGAGATAATAAGCGCAGACTCTCGTCAGGTGTTTCGCGGAATGGATATTGGTACGGGCAAGGATCTGGGGGAATATATGGTAGAAGGCAGACAGATTCCCTATCATCTGATAGACATCCACGAGGCAGGCTACGAATACAATGTGTATCAGTTTCAAAATGATTTTATCCGAGCCTACCAGCTGATTCTCTCCAACTGTAGAAAGCCAATCCTCTGCGGAGGAACAGGCCTGTATGTGGAGAGCGTGGTACGTGGTTATGAGTTGCCCGATGCCCCAATAGACCCCGAGTTCAGGGCCTCGCTTGAGCCTTTTAGCGATGAGGAACTTACCGAGAGACTGGCTTCGTACATTAAGCTCCACAATCATACTGATACCGAGACACGCGACCGACTGATACGTGCACTCGAGATTCAGGAGTTTGCTATGAAGCATCCCGACAAGCATGTGAGGATGCCCCAGATGAACCACCTTATCATCGGCGTCTCCTTTCCGCGCGAGCTGGTTATTGAGCGTATAGGCATACGCCTGCGCCAGCGACTGGAAGAGGGTATGGTAGAAGAGGTAAAGGGACTTCTCGATAAGGGTGTCCCCCCCGAGCGACTGCTTAGATACGGATTAGAATACAAGCATCTGACACGCTATATTATGGGCGAATGTTCGTATGAGTCGATGTACGATAACCTGTATACCGACATCCGAAGGTTCTCGAAAAGACAGATGACATGGTTCCGCAGAATGGAACGTAATGGAATAAATATCCATTGGATAGATGGGCAAAAAACGTTAAAAGAGAAAGCGTCGGAGGTGGTTTCACTCTACAAATCGGCTTGCTCAGACGAAAAATGTTAAATTATCTTTTTAACACAATATTTTGATTTTAACACAATAAAATTGCATTTCCACATACTAAAAATAAAAAAGTTGCGTAGAAGTGCGCGTAATTAAGAAAAAAAGCGTATCTTTGCACCCGTTTTAATGTCTAACTAAACCCTAAGGTCTATCGAAACATTACTATCAGTTTTAACCAATAAAATTAGGAGGTTATAATGGACGTATTAAAAAGTTCGCTCACTGATAATGAGTTGATCCAATCCTACAAGGATGGGGATACTGCTTGTTTTGATGTCCTTCTTGACCGTTATAAGAACAAAGTCTACGGCTATATCATCTCAGTTGTCAAGGATAAAGACTTGGCCGATGATATCTTCCAGGATACTTTCTTTAAGGTAGTATATACAATCAACGGAGGTTACTACAAGGATGAAAATAAATTCATCCATTGGGTGATGCGTATTGCCCACAATCTCATTGTTGACTATTATCGTCGTGTTACCAAGATGCCAATGGTAGCAAACCGTCCCGATTTTGACGTAGTTGAAACACTTAAGCAACATACCGATAATGCCGAACGCGATATTATCCGCCAGCAGACCGACTCCAATGTCCGCAAGCTCATCAAGATGCTTCCTCCCGAACAGCGTCGGGTAGTAATCCTGCGTCACTTTGGCAAATACGACTTCAAGGATATCGCCCAGAAGACCGACGTAAGCATCAATACTGCTCTAGGTCGTATGCGCTATGCTATTATCAATCTCCGTCGCCTCGCCGAAGAGAACAAGATGCACATAGAACTATAGTCCGTCCGCAATTAATCAATACCCGATACTACAATTAGACACCCTACAAAGAGGTGTCTAATTTTTTTGAGTCCTAAAACAATTATTGACCTAAAGCGTGTATCTGGTCATTTCTGACAATCATACCTATTCGCGACACAAAGATCTATCATATTGCCCTCGATGATGAAAATAGGAAATTATGATGGGTATTATCGTATTATTTTATTGGACATCAGGATAATAGTAGAATATTAGCATAGCTGAGACAGAAAAAGGGGTATCCACTTTCCACTTGGGTATCCACTTATTCTATCAATCACATTTAGAGACTGGTATAAAGCAAGTGGATAAAGTGGATAGGAGTTGAATACTTTTTATGTAAAATTTTTCAATATGCAATCTCTCCTTTCCTCATCTACTCTCCTACCAAATTTATTAGATTGCAAAAGTATGCTGGTTTGTAAACGTAAGTATGTTGGTTAAGAGTCGTAAATATGGTACTTGCAATTGCGATGTACCATACTTACGACTCTCTTTGGTCTGTCAGCCTGCCACTCTTGTGGCAGGTTCATTCTTATGCACAGGTTATTATTGTGCGAGCAATATCTTGCCTATAGGATAAAGAATGAACTGGCTTGAGCTGCTCAGATTGGTAGCCTGTACGGTTGTATTGTTCTGGAAATCGTAGCAATAATATGCTGTAGGATGACCGTCGGCACCATAAGTGCAATATGCAAGTATATTGGTCGCGCTCAGGTCAATTGCTGTTCCTCCGTTTGCAACAATCTGAGAATTGATATCTGATATTTTTAAAATCACGTTACCAGGCTGTCCATTGTTGGCTGGAATGTACCATCTATTTACAATCAGATCGGGTATAAGAGTATAGGCAATACTCTCTTGAGGATTGGACATTGCGTCGAGTTCTGCCTTAGTGAGGGTAATGGGGAGGTGGCTCACGATATATAGCGCAGATGTTGAAGCACGGATAACAGTAGCAGGGTAGCTGAAATATTGTTCGCCATCGACGAAGTTGAAACCTGTCAGATCGCCTGTTCCAGTAGCTGTTCCCCAATCGCTTACGGTTACTCCGCCCGATAAAGGAATCAGGTCGGCATAGTTCAGATTCAAGGTGAGGTGGTCGCCTGATGAAGCAGGAGTGGTAGATGTTTGAAGAAGTGTGGTATATCCATTTACATCGTGAGCCTCAACAAGAACACCCATACTGGTGTTTGATGCGCAGGGGAAGATAATCTGCTGTCCAGAATAGGTTGTAGAGGTTGTATTATCCTGAGCGACGCTAACAGGAATGCTCATGCTGGCAGACTGGCTGAAGACCTTGCTCAACGTAAATCCGTCATACAGATTGCGCACGTATACCCTTAGAGAGGTAATGGTGGAAGGAACACCTATCAGGTTGAGAGAAAGGTTTGTAAGCAGATGGTCCGCCTCGATATCCAGAGCGGGGGTACTACTCGTAGAAACAGTTATGCTCTTAGAGCCCAGCTGCACGTCGGGCAGAGGGTTGGAAGAAGAAAGGTTGATTACAGAATTCAGGTCGGTTGGAGCCGCGCTATCGTCCGTGAGGCCGCAAAGTGCGTAAACAGTATAGTTGCCGGTCGGCAGACTGACGTTTACAGAGTTGCCGCTTGTGATTGTAATGCTTTTTGCAAAGGTAGTTGTTCCCTGACGGACAAAATAAAGGCGAATGGGGCCGTTTGCCGCAGAGCTCTTCGGAGCCCCAGCCTTGGCCGAGTTAAGGTCCTCGTCCTGAAACACATCGCTCCAGACACTTCCGAAAATCTTTACTGTTACAGAGCCCTCTTCCTGTTCCTTGGTACAGGAGGAGAACAGGAAAGGAATGATTGCCATAAAAAGAAGAAATATCTTTTTCATAGTAATAATGTTATGTATTTATAGATTTATTTTCTTTATAGGTTTCCTAGGTCAGACGGGAGCGTCAGTCCTCAATAGAGTAGCGACCCCAATATGGTAGCAATCAGTCGCGCTTGAAGATGTCGCGGGTGTAGACCTTCTGCTGTACGTCATCAAGACACGAATCGTATCTGTTGGCGATGATGGCCTGGCTCTGGCGCTTGAACTCATCCAGGTCGTTGACCACCTTGCTCCCAAAGAAGGAACTTCCGTCTTCGAGAGTGGGCTCGTAGATAATAATCTGAGCTCCTTTTGCTTTGATGCGCTTCATTACTCCCTGGATAGAGCTTTGGCGGAAATTGTCAGAGTTGCTCTTCATAGTGAGACGGTATACTCCTATGGTACAGGATTCTGCGTTCAGGGCCGAGGCGAAATCGTTGTTTTCGCTATAGCTGTACCATCCGGCCTTCTTCAGAACCTGGTCGGCGATGAAATCCTTGCGCGTGCGATTGCTCTCCACAATGGCAGTCATCATGTTCTGCGGCACATCCTGATAGTTGGCCAGCAGCTGCTTGGTGTCCTTGGGCAGGCAATAGCCGCCATATCCGAAAGAGGGATTGTTGTAGTGAAGGCCGATACGGGGGTCAAGTCCAATTCCGTTAATGATACTCATCGTGTCGAGTCCCTTGAGCTCGGCATAGGTGTCCAGTTCGTTGAAATAGCTTACACGTAGGGCGAGATAGGTATTGGCAAAGAGTTTCACGGCCTCAGCCTCGGTACTACCCATATAGAGCATGGGGATTTCCTCCTGAAGCGCTCCTCCCTTAATGAGCTCGGCAAACTCGTGAGCCTTCCTGTCCAGGCGCTCGTTATCCTGGGGATAACCTACTATGATGCGCGAGGGATAGAGATTGTCGTAGAGGGCTTTTGATTCGCGCAGGAACTCGGGCGCAAAGATAATGTTGTCGGTATGGTATTTCTTCCGCACACTCTCCGTATAGCCCACAGGGATGGTTGACTTGATTACCATTATGGCATCGGGATTCACCTTCATAACCTTCTCGATAACATCCTCAACGGCCGATGTGTCGAAGAAGTTCTTCTGGCTGTCATAGTTGGTTGGGGCTGCGATGACAACAAAATCTGCATCCTTGTATCCATTCTCCCAGTCCAGGGTGGCAGTCAGGGTGAGCGGCTTCTGCAGGATAGCCTCCTTGGGCATTTCGCCCTTCTGAAGGGCAAGATCCTCTACGAAGAACCGTTCAATATATTCGTCTCTTATGGGAGACTGGCGGCGGTTGACCATGTCTACGCGTTCGGCAACAATATCAACAGAAACAACCTCATTGTGTTGTGCAAGCAGGGTGGCAATACTCAGACCTACATAACCGGTGCCGGCAACAGATATCTTCATCTTTTTAGAATATTTACAATAATAATAATTTGCAAAAATACGAAAGATTTCTGAAATGAGAAAATAATTCAGTCATAGGCGTTGTATTTTATCAAATTACAGATAATTACCATTTCGGGGCAACCGACCGGCGACAGAGGATGAGAGCTTCTTTATTCCTCAACCCGAGTTCGATTAACGCCAATCGGAGATTGCTCCAGGAGGCATCTCTTCCGGCTTTGCAGAAGGGACAACTTCTCTCCCGGCTGGCAGGCAGTTGCGTCCCAGTTGCGTCCCCCTAGCCTCCCTCTAGCGTCCACTTAGCCTCCACATAGCCTCCACATAAAGTCCACAAACGGATTAAAAAGTGGACGCTATACCGACCCTAGACCGACGCAAGGCTGACGCAAGGCGGATGCTAGTACAACAGAAAAGACTTTGGCAGAAGGGCTAATAAGTGGGATTCACATAATAAAAACGTAATGACACTTCAACTACTATCTATTTGTATGCACCGAGAAGATTAATAACAACTTCTGAAATTTGTGCTCAAAAATGAGGACTATTCGAGCCTGCAATCTTTCGCAACTAAACTTGTTGGAGCATTATGAATTATTGTTTATTCCTAAGATTGAAAAAGTAAGCCATATAAAGTATAAGACAATATTGACAACAAATAATCAATTTTTAAATAATTGCAAAAAAATGTGTATCTTTGCAAAGTGAATTAACGGAATTATTTAATTATAAAACACTTAAAAACATAATAATAACATAGAAATTATCTTGTAAAACACATATTATTTGATGCGTTTTCGCTAAGCATTGCTCTTGAAGTTCCACAATATCAAGTACAACTTATGTAAAGCGGTAAACGCTCACGAGTCTATCGTGGGCTTTACTTATTTAGTTGTACAGGTCGTGGAACACCTTAGAGCATATAAGGAAAGTTCCACGATTTTTTTGTAGATCTAGGATTTGCAATAGAGAACAACGATACATAAAAGATATAAGTATTAAATAATTGAAAATAAGATGGAAAACAAATCATTCTTTTTAAGCCTCTACAGCATGGTGATTGCTGATGGGTTAATCTCCCCAAAAGAACTAGAATTTATGTATAATTTGGGTCGGGAAGTATATCAGCTTTCCGAAGATGAGATTAACAAGTATATAGTTTCTGCTGATGTTTCTTTTGTAGTACCTGAAACAGTAGAAGATAAGGTACGAGTTTTATATCAACTTGCAATGGTTGCCTGGGCAGACCAAGAGATAGACATTCATGAACGTGATTTACTGAAACGATATGTTATTCGTTATCAGTTTGAGGAGGAGAATGCTGATGGAATTGTTGATTATCTAGTTGATTGTGCTAAAAATAACGCTACAATTGAATCTGTATTAAATGATATTTTAAACTAAGTGTATGGATATTAAAAAACTATTTAAGCAAAAAGATCAGCCTCAAGTAGGTAGCGAACACCCTTTGACAACCAACAATGGGACAATGGATGTTCAATTTCTTAACCCTGACGCTAGGCGAGACAAAGAGACTTATAACCAATGGGGATCTCGAATGTGTGGTAAGGTTGCCGCAAGTAATGTTGCGCTACCAGCTTATCTTCAGTCCGTTTATTATGATGTCAAGAAAGTTCAGTCTCAAAATGATACTCTTCAGCTAAAATTGAAACAAGACATTCAAAACGAAGCTGACAAAAACAGATCAGACCAGAACGATACGTTTGATAAAATAAAGAACTGTGAGGATAAAGTAAATTTGCATCAGCAAGAACTAGACGACTTAAAAAAAGCAAAACATAAAATTGAAGAGGGAAAAGAAGAGGTCAATAAAGAGGAAAAGATGAAAATGATAATTGGAATTGGTATTATTATTCCTCTTACTATTTATCTTATTGTCTTCTATAGCTCTGCATTCTACTCTGCATTCTTTAAAGACTTCCAGAGTGTTGACGGACTCGCTAGTGCTATGTTTGACGCAAACGCTATACCTTCAGCTTTCAAAGATGGTTTTATGGAAGCTGTATTTATCTTGTTTGCACCTATTATCTTTCTTGGGCTTGGTTTTGTATTACACTTCTTTAGCAAGGAATCTAGCAAGATGAAATATCCCAAAATGACTGCAATCTTGTTGATTACACTAACATTTGATGTGATTATCGCCTATCAGATTGGTAAGCATATTTACGACAATTGGGTTCTTGGGCAACTTGCTGAGTTTCCTGAATTCAGTATAAAGATGGCAATTACTGATCCCAACTTCTGGGCTGTAATCTTTTGTGGCTTTATTGCTTACATTATTTGGGGATTAGTCTTCAATTTGGTCATTTCTGCATATAATAACTTAGATCTAACAAAGTCAAAGTTGAAACACATTGATAGCGAAATGGCTGAAATAAAAATGAAAATTGACAAATCATTAAATGACAAGAATCAGTTACAATCCGAAATAACAAAGCTTAAAGGTGAGGAGCAGAAATTGTTATCTCAATTGGGAAATTTCGTGATATATAGCATAGCCGATATAAAAACCGAAATGAATAATTTTTACACAGGATGGCTTCAGAATATGGTGGCTCAAGGATGCTCTATTCAATCTCAACAAGAAGCTAAACGAATTTATGAGAACACAATAAATGAATTTTTTAATGTACAGCAATAATATGAAAAAGTTTAAAACGCTCAACTTTTTGATGGTTCTTTCATCAATATTGGTTTTTTCAAGTTGCAATGAACCGACTCAGCCTGAAAAACCTTTAAATGTCACAATACTCTTGGATTTGTCGGATAGAATTATTCGCGATAATGTGAATCCATGTCAGCAGGATCGTGATATCGCCATCGTCAACTATGTAGTAGACAAATTCAAAAAAAATGCTGTGAAAGGGAATAAACTTCCTTCTAGAAAAGACCGTATGAAGGTAATGTTTTATCCAACGCCAGATATTAGTCAAGTACAAATTATCTCTAAGAATCTGGATGTTAATCTAGCAAAGCTACAGGCTGCTGAGAAGAAGAAAGTATTGATAGAAATGGATACTAATTTTTCGAAAGGACTAAATCTGCTTTACAATCAAACTATTTCTTCTAAAAGATGGGTGGGTTGTGATATATGGAGTTTCTTTAGTAGTGGTAAAGTAGATCAATTCTGTGTTGCTGACTCTGCACGTAACATCTTAATTATTCTTACAGACGGATACCTGTATCATAAAGATAATCTTCTTAGAGAAGGCAATAACTATAGCTACTTATTACCAAAAGATCTGCAAGTTAATCCCAATATAGAACTGATGGTTAAAAGAGGAGGTTTAGAGAATATTGAGATTTTATTCTTGGAAATCAATGATTTTCATCAACAAGAAGAATTATTAAAGAGTAAGATTGGGAATTGGTTAAAGGGTATGGGGGTTCAAAAATATCAGGTGGTTTCAACAGACTTACCAAATAATATAGAGGATGTAATTGACCAATTTATAGGATTCTAAGTGAGACAATATCATTAGCAAACAACAGATGAGGTGTATTTGGGACACCTCATCTGTTATTTTTGTTTTTCTAAACTTCGCGTTATAAAAGAAGAAAGCCTGGCAGAATCTGTCGGGCTTTCTTTTGTGGAGTATATCAGAATCGAACTGATCACCTTTTGACTGCCAGTCAAACGCTCTAGCCATATGAGCTAATACCCCATCTAATTCGGGTGCAAAAATACAACTTTTTCTATTATCTACCAAACTTTTTTTATTTCAGACTGAATATCAGTATGTATAAGACCGGAATTCTGTTGCACAAAAAGGTGTTTAGAGGATATTCATAACGAAAAATCGGCCACATTTATCTGCATTTTCTTACTGTCTTTGCGCCCTCTTCAGCCAGGTCAACATACGGGATGGCATTCTGTTCGCATTGGGTGTGCCACATAATCCGGTAGCGGAGCGAGTTGTTGCTGGCAATAAGGAGCGTGTCGTAGTCTATCGCATGCCGTAGTTCGAGGGGAGTCAGCCAAGGAGTCTCACTCATTAGAAGATAAGTCACCCGGGCAGGGAGAGTAGACGCCTTCTCCTGTCGCAGAATATTGTCGAACAGAGAAATATTACTTCGGTCGAGGAGCAGAAGAGTCCCGTCTCCCATCGCATAGAGATGACTCGTCGTATCGCAATAGGACAGGCGGCTATGCCTTATGCCGTTGTTTACGACAAGGTTCTTTCTATAGTAGTCAATCTCCTCAGGACGCAGTTCTTCGGGGCTGGCGGCCAGGAACAGCCGGCTCTGAAGTCCCTCAAAATGCTCCATGGCCGTTACCCGGGGAGTGGAGTATATAATCCAGTAGTTCTGTCCTTTATGTGAGAAATTGAGCAGAATGGCTCCTGCAGCGAGACATAGAGGCAGCATGGCCGAAAGCCATACCCACGCGGGGCGGCGGTCAGAATAAATGGCAAGCGCCCATACGACAAGTATGACCATAGCCAGCAGGGCCATCGGCCAGGGGAAGCAGATATCCTCAATCAAAGCGTGAGGGAGAGCCGACACCCATCGAGTCAGCCCGTCGACGAGGGTGAGCTCAACCCCTACCATTTTCCCGACAGCCATGAAGGCCGCAGGCCACCAGTAAAGGACCACCATCATCATGACGCTGGCCAGAAGAAGACCCGCAAAGGGTATGATGGTAATGTTGGCCAGCAGAAAATAGGGCGGAAACTGATGGAAATAGTAGAGCGTAAAGGGTAGCGTACATACTTGGGCAACAGTCGATATGCACACGAGCGACCACATCTTCTCCATCATCCATCCAAGCGGTATGGTCCATTTCTTCTTCAGGGAAGAGGGTATGCGGAGCATGCCTTCCATAGGTTTGTAGAACAGCACAATACCCAACACGCCGCTATAGGAAAGCTGGAAGCTGACATCGAAAAGCAGACCGGGCCTTATCAGCAGAAGGAACAAAGCTGAGGCGACGATAATATTGAGAGTAGGAGGACGCGAAGAGACCATTCTGCCTACAATCAGGAACGAGAACATGATGCCGGCACGAAGACTCGAAGGCGCCATGCCTGTAAGCCATACAAATCCCCACACGCCGGCCAGTTGGAGCGCGCCCTTTATGATTCTTCTCCTCGGATTTGCTCCCAGGAAGAAGAATAGTCCGCCCAGGATAGCAGCCACGATTCCCACGTGCAATCCCGACACACATAGCAGATGCATGATGCCGGCATTACGGAATAGATTGCGGGTCTCGGTCGAGACATCATCGTCATATCCCAATAGCAGGGCCTCGGCTATTCCTTGCTGAGAAGGGCTGAGGTCCGACCTGTGTATCACCTCTATCATCCTCTCCTGAAGACCATCCTCCGACGACGAGATGATGGAATAAGGCCTCTTGCCGGATGCAATATCTGCGCTGTCTGTCAGATCGTTGATGCGTCCCTCGCGCACAATTCCTTTACGTTGCAGAAACCTGCTATAGTCGAACTGATAGGGATTCAAGGCCTGGGAGGGTTCTTTCAGACGGCAATAGGCAACGATATGGTCTCCACGTTGAGGGGGCATAGCCTCTTTGGGGAATCTCAGCATCACTCTGTCGTGCTGGCTCCAGTCTCTCCATCCGGAAGAATCCTTCATCCGAATCACCTCTGCCTCAGCCTTCCAGCTGTAGGTGGAGGCAGAAGGAGACCTGCGTATGCGCAACTCGTACAGGTGTTCGTCGTTGGGCAGAGACGAGGGTAGAGGCGAGGCATTCTGCTGAAGCCCGTATCCCATACAGATAAAAGCCGCCAGGGCAAAAGGCATGAATGCTTTCTGCATCTTCTTTCCTGCCAGTTTTAGCATCAGGACCAGAAGCAGCAAAGCCATCCCGGCATAAGGTATCGCCCATCCCCAGGTCAGAGGCACTCTGTCGGCAAAGAAAATGCCGGCGGCAAGAGCGATGGCTATGGGCAGTAATGGGTTCTTCATGAGATGATTATTTGAGGGCTCCTGTAATGCTAATAATATGCAAAAATCGCAAAAATATTTGAATTTCTACCTATATATATTTTTTTTTTAGTAATTTTACAAACCGAAATAAAAAGCACATTATGGAGTTACAGTCTTATTTTGAGCCTATTAGCCGTGCCAGCGTAGATTTCTTGGAGGGAGATTTTGATGTATGTCTGGGCTCTGCAATAGATACTTATTGGGAAGAGGGCGCTTTCCCCAATTTACAAAATGTCACCCTTGCCATAGTAGGAGTGTGCGAGGATAGAGGAGCCATCCGCAACAATGGTTGTGGGGCTGCCCCCGACACCATACGTCGCAAACTCTACCGTCTGGCAACACCTGCCGACAATATGGCCGTTGTAGACCTTGGAAATATTGCCCCAGGATGTACGCCCGAAGACACACAATATGCTGTAACCGAAGTACTCTATCAGCTGATGGACCGCAATATTGCTGTCATCATTCTCGGAGGCGGACAGGATCTAACCCTTGCGCAATACAAAGCATACGAAATTCTGGGGCGCGTCATCAATATCACGGCCATCGACTCACGTTTCGACCTGGCCGAGACAGAGCGTGTAGACTCCTATTCCTATCTCTATCACATCATCCGACAGGATCCCAATTATCTGTTCAACTATACCAATATCGGATATCAGACCTATTTCAACGAGCGCAAGCTGATAGGCCTCATCGACGACCTCAAGTTCGATGCCTTCCGATTGGGAGAAGCCCAGGGCGATATGACCCGTGCCGAGACCCTTATCCGTGCAGCCGATATGGTTACGGTTGATATGAGCAGCGTCCGCCAGAGCGACTGTCCTGCCAACGGAAATCCCTCTCCCCACGGCTTTTATGGCGAAGAATTGTGTCAGCTGGCCCGTTTTGCCGGCATGAGCGACAAGCTTACCAGCTTCGGAGTCTATGAGCTGAATCCCCGCTACGATCACAATTTCCAGTCGGCCCATCTGGTAGCCCATGCCCTCTGGTATTTCATCGAGGGATACTATAACCGCTATTTCGACTTCCCCTATCGCGACAAGGAGAACTACAAGCGTTTTCTTGTCACCCTCAACCGCAACGACTTCCTCATGAGTCCCGTCCGTTCCGGTTCTTCTCAGGCCGAAGAGACTCCCAACTTCGAGGATGCCGACATCCACAATATGGAGATTGTGTTTGTGAAGAGCAAGAAGAGCGACCGCTGGTGGATGGAGGTGCCCTGCGACCTCGACGAGCGCCGCGAACGTTATATGCGCCACCTGCTGGTACCCTGCACCTATCAGGAATACGAGCAAGCCATGAAGAACGAAATCCCCGACCTCTGGATGCGCTACTATTTCCGCGTCAATTCCTAGCTTTCAGCAACAAGTAACAAATTAATTACAAAAAAATAATACTATGAAAAAACTCCTATTAGCATTTGCAGCAACAGCTCTCTTCGCAGCCTGTTCGCCCATTTATTATCAGGTATATCAGACCAAGCCTATCACCGAAGGTGCTGCCATCGACAAGGAGGCTATCGTCTTTGCCAACAAGGACTGCCGTGTAACCTACAATTTCTACTCCAACGGTGGTGATGCCGGATTCCTCCTCACCAACCTCACAGACTCCATTATGTACGTTCACATGGACGAGAGTTTCTTCGTTCTTAATGGCGTAACCAACGACTACTATCGCCAGTCGTTCGACATTCAGGGTCAGTCCCGCACCATCGGTTCTTCCCTCAATATCTCTCTCAACAACGGGGTAGAATCCAAGAAGAAAAAGAATCGCGAGGCAAAAGTCTCCTCCGAGAGCGCTACCACCTCATCCCATGCCCACTATAGCGGAACCTTCGAGCGTGCCGTTCTCACCATCCCTCCCCACGCTTCCCGTCAGCTTGGCAACTACAACATCAATGCCTACGTTCTCGAACTCTGCGGAGCCAAATCCAACCCCAAAGGCCGCAAGAACTCCGGTCGCACCTATACCGAGAACGATACTCCTCTCACCTTCTCCAACACCATCTCCTACAACATCGGAACCAAGGGCAACCGTACCCTCATCAACACCCAGTTCTATGTAAGCGAGATTCTCAACATGACCCGCAAGGCCATGATGACCGAAACCCGTCTCACCGACCCCTGCGGCAAGGTTAAGAAGGGCAAGGTTGAAACCATGAGCATGGACAGCCCCGACCGTTTCTACCTCCTCTATCGTTACGACAAGAAACTCGACCGTCCTGTAAACATTCGCTAATATACAGTCTGACCTCACTCCATGCGGCACCACAACTCCGGTAGTGGTGCCGCATTCTTTTCAGACAGCATAAATCTTTAACAACGAAAGGGTTCCAGTAGAATAATCAAGGCATTCTGCCCCGAATATCCATGGGAGACAGAAAATTTTTTTTCACCCTTTGTCACACAATTCAAATTTTTTTGCAACTTATAGGGCAAAAAGATCTCAACAGACCAATTCATATAGAAAATAATGTGACCCAAAAAACGTTATAGAAAATAGGAATACCATCAATGCCTACAGAGTCTCAAGAAATAGAATTCAGCGAGCTGCTGATGCGAAACCACAACACGATAAACAATATCTGTCTCAGGTATTGTGGTGACAATATGTTCTATTTCGATGAGCTCCGCCAGGAGTGTGTCATGGCGATATGGCGGGAGTTCAGCATCTATGGCCTCAGTCGCCTGCGCAACCCCAGCGCCGAGTCAAACTGGATATACAAGATCTGCTACCTCCACATTGCCTACTACCTGCGCACCCCCCAAAACCAGGACATCCATACCTCCACCGACATATCCGACATAGAACACCTGATTAACACCGAACCCACCCAAGACAGAAGCCTCCTCGACGAACTGACCCTACAGCTGAAACCTCATGAATGCGTCATGCTCAATCACTACCTGAACGACGACTCCTACACCACCATTTCGCGTGTCGAAGGCATTACTGAGGACAACGCACGCAAACAGATGTCACGCCTTTTAAATAAAATAAGAATATTACTCCACCGATAATTATCCGCCACACACTACCGATAGTCTTTTATTGGGACAGGTAAAATATGATTGCCAATGAAAAAGAAGAAAAGAATTGAAACCGAACAGCATTGCGCAAGCAGGAGCAATCCTGATACCCGCAGCGATGTTTTCCAGTCCAGTCTAAAGAGCCGCCTCTGCTCCTCCCCGTCTGGCATAGCTGCTCATAGTAGTCGCGCCACAGTTGACGAGGAGGCCGATTTTAAAGCATTGGTATCCCGACTGCGATCTGCTCAGAGGCAGATAGACGAGGTCGCCTCTAGAATACCACCCCTCTCCGCCCAGCAGATTCATACTTTGGTTGAAAGCGGCAGACGTCCCCAGTTCCAGATCCGCCAGCAGGCCGACCGCTATCTGCTTGCCTACAGCCTTCTCCTCCTTCTGCTGGCAGCAGGCCTTCTGTGGTATACCGCACCCATACATATTACCCCCTTCAGCATAGCCGTCCTTATCTTCTCGGCAATCGACCTCTGGGTAATATCCCGGGCAGCCTGCAGCCTATGGCTCATGCGGCAGACTCTGCGCCTACGCTTCACTCCCCTCCGCATGGCCCGCTATTCCGACCACCTCAACAGGCTCTCCCACCGTCGCCGGTACTGGCTGAACTTCGTGCTGCGCAACAGCAGCCCCTCTGCTTCCGGCAAAGAGCACCGTCAGATGGAGTTCTTCTGCTTTCGGCTTCCGTCCTACACCATTGCACTAGGCCTCCTTCTCCTCCTTGCACTTAACACCAGCAAAACGTTTGCCAATACACACGACTTCATCAAGATTATTACAACCACCGATAAGACCGACACAACGCTGTTTCTCTCCGCCAGTCGGGCAATAAATCAACTATCAATATGAACCATTTTTTCAATATAAAACGTTTCTGGCTCATTATTGCTATTCTGGCAGTCATTGAGGTGCTGGTACTCTTTGCTGTCTTTCAGTGGAGATACCTCTTCCCCTCCAACGAAGTCAGCGTTATCTATCGGTATTATGAAAAAGTGGATGGTATTGATGTTACCTACATCAAAGGGTTCAAGGTCAACGACACCGTCTTCGTTGATGTCACTATGTTGGAGGCAAAAGACTCTCTGGGTTGGGCTATTCTGAAACAGGATTTTATGCTTCCGGAGTTAGATCCTGAGAGTCAGCAGTTCGTCGACAACAACCCGGACCAGGTCTTTTCTCGGGAGTTGACCCCCATGCATTATCCCAAAGGTACATCCCCCGATACAATAATCCACGATGTATCGACACTATCCTTCTGTACACATACATTCACCATATTCCATTCTAAAAGCGAAGCAGAGAAACATGCTGTTCATTATCACAATTATGATGAATTCTTAAAAGAAAAATAATCACAATATGCGTAAAACATTTATTTCCATCGTACTTTTATCAGTCTTAGGCTCCATAGCTGTCAGTTGTCAGAAAGAGAAACTTATTGATCAGACTGCCTTTGTATCAGAAACCCTCCTATCTATTATACTATTGATGGCGTATCATATACCATATCGCTGAAGAACGAAGATGCTTGGCGAGAGTTCTTGGAACATTTGTTTGCCCTTGCAGAAGAGGGACACATTGTCACCTTTCGCAATGAGGTAGCTATTTCAAGTATCGCTACCCCAAAAGATACTGTCAAGTATAATACAACGAATAAAGATGATGCCTATGCGTGGTCAGAAAAAATGAATAATGCAGGGTATTTTGTAACAATTAGTTACGATAAAGAAAAAGGTGTATACAACTGTATTGCCATAAGATAATCAAGCGATACCGTAACCGACAGCATCTCTAAAGTGATAGAAAAATTTGAACAGGAGTCATGCCGTACAAGACACAATAATAAAAAAAATTCTATTATTTTGTCACAAAATCACTTTTCAGGTTATTTTAATAATATATGGAGTGCAATGATTATTAGCTCTCGAGTCTGACCAAAGATTGCTTATTCGTATAACAATATTCAGTTGCTG
>JAKSMQ010000025.1 GCA_024400565.1 Bacteroidales bacterium | reverse complement strand
CGTCTTGACCAGCTTCTTTATTTGCTCCTATCTACGCATTTTTATGAAGAGCCATTTTTTGGGGGGAGCAGTACTGATTTCGTTGTGGTAAATCTATGGCTTTATACCTTCCGTACCCCCGGGGGTACAGGCAGTGTACAGGCAGTGTACAGGCAGTGTACAATCACTATAGAACCAGTCTTTATTGAGAAAGCATCTAAAACGCATCTTTTTCATAACAATTTTTCTTTAGGAATACGAGTGCAAAATTACACATAATTTGCATACTGACAAAACATTGCGAACGCCCCTTCCCCTTCTCCAAACCAATTTTGCGCGATTTTGTGCGATTTTGTGCAATTCTGTCAAAAAAAATTAAGAAACATTAACCCGAAAAATATTGACAGACACATAATCATAGATCCGAATCTCCATTTTCGAAGACCCCGTTTTCAAAAATTGCCCTCTTCCAATGCTATTTTCTTACGCAGCAAGAACTGATTTATGAAACCTGTTGGATGAATAAATTTGTAAATGATTTCTTTTAAAAAAAGTTGTGTACACCATTTTTTCATATTTTTGTAGTAAAAATCAAGTTCAACACTCCGGAAGTTTTCTGTTCAACAATTTGATTATTAATATTTTAATCATATATTTTTAACTTTATAAATTTGGCCAAGTGGCTAAAAACAAGTATCTTTGTAAGTGATTTCCTATAAGCACAAGGACACCACATTTTCGAGCCCCTTTCTTCCATTATCAGTATGCCAGCAGATGGAACGCGAGCTTGCTTTTTATCATGTCGGGTTTCCGTCCGAACGTTGAGGAAACCGAGGGCAAAACCAAGCTTGCGTAAGCTTTACCGAGAAGATGCAACGTCAACGAAGCTAACAAGTCAATAAATGCCAAAATTGTCAAAGAACTCTTTAATATCGCGGCTCCTGCCGCCTAATTGTTAACTATTTTCTACCGAACCATTGATCTATAGAACCAATCCAAATTCGGATTTTCAAAACAGGAAGTCAATAAATACAGGGGCGTTATCTAAGCAAACAAACACAATATAACAACCTGATGGACAAACAATTGGCAATAATAAACATCGAAATGTTTTGTCGTTCCGAAAAAAGGCAGTATCTTTGCAAATCGTGACAGCTGAGAGTAATAAGCTGTTACTATAAGCGAAAGCATTTGTCGGTCCACCTGAAAAATCGCCAAAAATTTCAACCTGAGGACTTGTGAATAAATGCCTAATTGCTACTACTGTATGTTCTGGCGAAACGCCTCTGCATATTGTTTAGCATAGGATTTATGTTTCTCTTCTATTCAGGTAAGGCGTTTGGCGATGCCATCAGGTATGGAACTGGTAACACGAGTTCTATGCTTTCTTCGTTTGATGAGCAAAGTACATTCGTCGGCGGGAACTTGCGACGGTGAAACGAAACTATGGATTTGATGTCCGAGGCGCAGCGCCTTAAAGAATATTATGATGGATTAGACCGGATTGCGCACCACGGAGTACCGCAATCACTGGCAAGCGAAATTGAGGCCGACCTGTGCGACCCTGCTGCCGACTATCAATATCGCCGAACCATGGCCCTTTGGCTGCACGTCTACGTTCCGTTCTATCAAGTATTTTCCTTCATAGCCAACAATAGAATACTCCACGAGGAGCTACCGCTCTACCTTGATGAGATACCCACGTGTGGCATTGCCTATAGTGCCGAGACAATCTTCCGACACCTCAAGACACTAATGCCAGCCGCATCCAGCGAACTCATACACGCCATTAGTGGCAGCAATGCCCTTCATGCCCAACTGAATCAATCGCTGCTTGCCGACCAAGAGAACACCTTCTGCCAGCTTGTTCATGACAACGATTGTGACCTGCACACCATCAGTTACCTCTGCAGCCACCTTATGGAGGACATTAACGCTGTACTCTCATTCGATGAAGACCAGATCGATTTGACCCTGGATGTCTCGCTCAAAAGCTCTATAGCAATTCTTGACAACGAGAACGACGAACTATCCATGGCGGCATGGGAATTCAACAAGGCCGTCCGCCAACTGAGAGACAACGATACCGACCAAAACTTCTCGCACTACATGAAGACATTCTACGACTATCTTTTTCAGTATTTGCTGTGCTTGGTCGAGAGCTATTGGATTCATGCCAACCGCTACCTGGCCCGGGAAACGGCCATACTGGATGCAATACTCAACCGCGAAGAGGCACAGCCTGTGGTACTTGAGGCAGAAGCAGTCCTGCAACAATACATGGATGATCCACAGAGTGAACCACCATCGTCGCCGAACTATACTACATCCGAATCCCCTGCGGGCAGCAGCATCGGGTTTAAGTCACGAAGCCATCACTTTCGACTCGGAAAGAACTATTTTGCCAAAGGTATGGACTCGGCCAGCAGCAAAGAATATTTCTATTGTCACGAAGAGGTGCTCCGCGGTGGTCCTGAGAAATTAACCACTCTCATCAATTATCTAGCCGACCACGACTATATTCCCCAAGATACTTTTATAAAGAGCACCTTCGCCTATAGGTTCACGGGCAAAGGGATTGCCAACAATATTTGTCCAATCCCATGGAACGGCAGGAATGGAAACCCCTACGAACTCATCTATCTGGTCAAGTACCTTACCATACGGGGTGACTATAGGAAGATGCGTCGATTCTTTGCCGTTTCCCAGTGGGTCAAAGACCGCGACAGCAGCTATGCCAAGAGCGCAGGCTATGATTTCAAGAAATTCCTCCACGAGCTTTACCCCGCTATATGCCCGCTGTAGTTACCTATAATTGCCTATAATATGGAAAAATTCAAACAATAGTAGTATTTTTGCAAAATAATAAAACGGATAATATTCCAATAATTAACCCTTAAACTTATGATATACAGAGTTACAGTGAAGCAATCCCGAGTCACCTCCGGCCAAAGAGTTGAGAAGGGCATGAGTGTAGATGTTGTCTCCAACAGCACCAGCAACCCCGTCATCACCAACAAGGCCGAGGTAGCTGCCGCCTTCATGCGCATCTACGGAATAGATATTAACAAAGTCGGAGCTTTAAGCACCGCATATTTAGACGCAGAAAGGATTGGATAGATATGGTATTTGGTACATCAAAGTTTAAGTGCTCGGAATGTGGCTGCCATTTTGAAGGTATAGCAGCCGAGTATAATTGCTGTGACATAATTGCGCCGTGCCGATGTCCCGAATGTGGTAGTTGGCATACCTTCCCTTATGAGGAAAGTTTTCTTAGAAAGCTACTGAAAATTGAAAAAGAGCCCAAACCGGACATTCTCTATAAGTCTATTTGGAAAGAGATTGACAACGAATAATAATCCATGTAATAATAGAAAAATATTCTAATATAATGATTTTAAATTATCTTCCTATGAGAGTCCCACTCGCAGAAATCAGTGGTGGCACTGCAATTACTACAGTTGCGATTGTGGCAGCTTCAGCGTATGTGTTTTATTTGGTGGGGAAAAGAAGCCATACAAAAGGCTCAACTTCCGAGTCTGTTCCAGACCCAAGTTTGGCAAGTAAAGTCTTTAAGGCAAATCCTAGTACTATCCAAGCGCAACAAGCATTTATTGATAATCTAGACAAGATATTGCCTTTCTTTTCAGGTGTCTCCTCTATTCAAATTGACAGAGATGGTTTAACTGATGCAATTATTGATATTAACGACGAGGATTTAGTTTCCTTATGGAGAAGAATGATCGATCGACCCGAGTTGTGGATCAATCAAATGGCAGCTTGGGGAGTAAAGCCCGAGTCTTGCATCTCGTTTGTGGCTATGCCTAAACATCAAGAGATGTATTCTGTTTCTGACGGAACAAATGTTGAGCTTGGAAAGAAATATCTAGTAAAGTCTGCTTGCTGGGTGAGAACAATAACGAAACAGGATGGGTCTGTTGCAAAAGAAATTGTAAGAAAAGGAATAGTCGAAGCGCAATTATGAATGGTGTTTTACATACATACAACATCTGTTTTTTGGGTAGAACAGGTAATGGTAAATCAAGTTTGATAAACAATTTGTTTGGCTTGAGCTTGCCGACGGATCCCTTGGTCTCTTGCACAAAAACACTTTCTTCTACAACTATCCTATCTCAGGGGAAGAGCAACTATGATGCTATAACAGTCTTTGACACCCCTGGCATAGGTGAGTTTTCAAGTGTTGTCCCATATCAGAAGTACTATGAACATTCAGTAAATCAGTCCCATTGTATTGTATTAGTTACAACTCTTGATCGGACGGATGCACCAGCCCAGAGACTGTTATTGTCGTTAAAGGATTTTATTGAACATGGAAAGGATGTAAGGTTCGTTATAGCTCTCAATCATATTGATTCTAGAGTAACTGTTGGCTCTGCAGACGATGTAGTATGGGATGATGTGGCAAATATGCCTACACCATGCAGGTTGGCACAAATAGAACAGCGCATAGAAGAAATAAAACGTAAGTTCGATGGAAAGTTTCTTCCGTTTGATGTAGTGCCTGTGTGCGCAATCAGGCAGTATGGTATAAGTGAATTAATGAAAAAAATTCTTGAATAATTATGGATAGTAAATTTGCAGTAGAGAAAATGCTTGAGGCGATTCTCGGAAACAACGTATCGTTGGATGAAAAGAATCAAGTTATGAAAGCAATAAATCGTGAGATTACCGAGAAACCATTTCGTGTTGCTGTCATAGGGCAGTCTGGCGTTGGCAAATCGACCACTCTGAACGCGGTGTTCGGACTCAAAAATTACACCTCCAATGTGGCTGAGGGCACAACGGATATTGAGGAAAAGGTGTTTGAGATGCGTGACGGTTTTAGTTTGTCTATCTACGACATGCCAGGGATAGGTTATGACATCGATAAGGATGCTGAGTATGAAAAAATGTATGCAAAGATTTTGCCCGAATGCGACGTTATTGTGTATATAATCAATGCTCACTCAAAAGATATTGGCGAAGATTGTCGAATATTAAGAGACGTTGTTCTTCCAGTTTGCAATACTAACAATATCAGAGAAAACCTGATTCTGGCCTTTAATAAGATTGACACCATTGGTGAGATGCAAAACCCCAACGACCCTGAATTGCGTTGGAACACAGTGGAAAATCTGCCAACCGAGAAGCTTAAATCTGCAATCAAGATAAAGTTAGAGGATCTGACGGATAAATTGATTGATGAACGGTTGGTAGGAGGCGAAGATTCTATCAAGCCTCATCAAGTTGTTTTCTATTCTGCTATCTACAACTACAACTTGTCGGCTTTCCTTAAGGCTATCACTGTTGCAGGAAATAGAGGGTGGATTTGGACTGGAACCGTCGGATTTGAACAAATAGGCAAATGGTCGGACAAAAAATTATAATATGTCACTATGGAAATGACTATCGAACAGCGTCGTGACTACGACAAACTCACAAAAGAACAAAAAGAATACTTTGCATTCTTTGAAAGACAAAAACCTAATTGGACTTTTAGTCAAGTGATGGCAAAAGTTCAATTTAATATAATAATGGATGACCCAAAGGGGCCCCTTGGTGACTGTGGTGATGTTGACCCACATGATCCAGCTATCTGGTTGACGATTCTTGGAGGGGTGAAAGTTGCATTGTCGAAATTTAAAAGCATTTCTGATAGCATTACTAATGCAATTAATGGTGCTATCTCATCTTTAAAACAAATGATCTCTCTAGGGATTAGAAAAGTTGGGAATGCGATAGAAAAAATATTAGATTCTATTTTTTAACTATAAAAATTTATATCATGAACAACGAAAGATTCGAAAGAATTAAGGCAAAGCACCCCAATTGGAGTGATGAACAGATTTGGACTGCAGTATCCCTTGATATGGCGGAGGATACAACAATCGAAGAAAAAGGTGGAGACATCGACCCTAATGATGCCGATATCTGGAAAGAAATCGTTAGCCAGGCCAAAGATTGGATAAAAGAAGTTCTTCCTCAAGTCTTTGAAAAGGTCAAAGCTCTCTTTGATAACATTATCCACCAAATAAGTGAATGGGTAAAGAAGAATATACCCGTCATTATGGAAAAAATTAAAGACTTCATCGGTTCGTGGATGAAGAAAGCATAGAGCATCAATCAGACAGCTCTATTTCAAATCTAATCGAAGACAATGAAGTGCTTCTAACAGTTGTGAAGAAGGGATAATGTACTATCCCTTCTTTTTCTTGATGAAAAAGAAAAAAACATGAAGTCAAACACCGTTGAATTTCCTCAGAATGCGCGGCGTACTTATACGTCGGTGAAGCATACTTTTGAGACTTGTGGTATGTTTCACCGTGTGGAGTGCGATGATGTGAACTTTGTGATCAGGGCCAAACATGGTGCCAGCTTGTTGGCTTTGGGCGAGAAGATAAAGGTTCGGGTGGTGGCCACGGGCACAAAGACTAGCAAGGTGGTAGTGGAGTCGGGCAACCAGTTTCCGCTCAACATATTCAACATTGGGCAGAATAAACAAAATGTCACAACCCTTACCGAGTTTATTGCCAATAGGGTTTATCGTCTTTGTTCGGACGAGGAGATCCGTTTGCGAGAACCCGACATTAGGATTAAACATTGATCCTCATATCGATATGTCGTACCTATACATGCTAAATTTGAGAACAATCCTTTTCCCGGGAAATTACAAGCCACGAACAATCCACTACAAATAGAAGGAACAACTCTTGTTCCCTACGACGGCAAAGAAGACGGACATTTTGACAATCCCAACTCGGTGACAAAGATTGGAGAACATGCTTTGGAGAATTGCACTGGAATGCTCCACCCATTGACAAAAGATCAGCCAGTCTGTAAGAAATAATCTATCCGTAGTCGAGTTGAACATAACTTTGACTAGGATGAAAGAATAATGCTTTGTTACGAGAAATACGAGACGAACTGAAAAAGAAGAATATGCAGGCTCCTTCTACGACTCAACAGCCAAAAGAGAATTACAGCAGGTATATGCCAATGTGAATTTAGTAAATCATCGTTTGTCATCGTGCAAAGATTGACAACAGCACAAGTAAACCTACTGATATTGATCTGTTACGCAAAATGTCAGTGGGTTAATTGTTACAGAATTGAATCCCAAGAATCCTGTAAGGAGCAACAGCTGAAAAAAAGGTCCGCCGTACTTGGCAATGATTTCTGCATTGGCAGTTGGAATATTCTTACAGATGGAAAGAAAACTTGCTGAGTGAACCTTCTATAAAGGGAAGAAGGGATTTGTCGGCAATTCTGGGCATCAAAGGGCAGAATTCTTAAATATCGCGACTCTAGCCACCTAATTATCAATCATTTTCTAACAAACCATTGTAATCTGGAGAGAACTACTCAAAAGACTACAAAAGACTACAAAACCTAGTGATTTTGACTACAAAAACACTACAAAAAGGGCCGTTTGGACTACAAAGTGACTAATATTAGACTACAGATTCACTATTACTTTACTACAAAAAGACTATATCGTCTCTAAATCGTCTCTACAATATCTCTACAAAATCACTATATCGTCTCTACAATGTCTCTACAAAACAGAAACGCTGACATGGCACACTTTCTGCCATTTTGTCATGCCTGAACGGCGTGGCATGGTTGTTGATACATTAAGAGTGGAAGGCCAATGCTATTTGTAGGCTTTTAACAACAAATAGCAATTATTTTTTATAATAAAGCGAATTATCTTAACAAAAATCGTATATTTGCACTTTTGATAGTATAGAACCTAATGGCAAAGAAATTAAATAACCTTACTGAAAGTGAAGTGCTTGCCCGTCTGGCAGCACAAGGAATGGACAACAAAAAAGGTCTGGATATTGTAGTTCTCGACCTCAGAGAGCTCCAGTCGGCTCCAGCCAACTTCTTCGTAATATGCAGCGGCAACGTACCTTCGCATGTGAGTGCCATCTGCGACGGAATCCATGAGGTGGTGAAGAAAGCCACCGGACAGAACCCCAACAAGGTGGAAGGCTACGACAACGCAGAATGGATTCTGATGGACTACTTTGACGTGGTGGTTCACATCTTCCAGAAGGAGAAGCGCGACTTTTTCCGCCTTGAAGAGCTATGGGCTGACGCCAAAGAACTGAAACTCTAGCATCTAAATCAACTCAAACATACTCTAAATGAGCGAAGAAAACAGAAACAACCAGTCGTCGGAAAAACCTAAAAATCCGAATCTCAAAAACCCCTTCTCCGGTAAGAACAAAGGAGGCAAACCCAAGAAGATGAACGTGATGACGATGATCTACCTAGGCATTCTCGTGGTGCTGGGTGTCATCTGGTTCAGCTCAGACTCGATGGGCCCCTCGAAGGAGATTACCTGGACAGAGCTGGAGCCAATACTGCTGAAGCAGCATCAGGAGAAGATTGTGGTGGTGAACCAGGAATGGGCCGAAATCCACATCAAGAGTGATGTCCTCCACCAGGACACGGCCTATAAGGACATGATTACAAAGAGCGCTACACCCAGATTCTACGAATACAAGTTCGTTACCTTTGAGAGCTTCGAGAAGGAGATAGCCTCGGTAGAAGAACAGCTTCTGATGCGCGACACTATGGCCTATGCTGCCGACAGCACTCACGCAGGGCTGACTCCCCTGCAGATTGCAGAAATGCGCAAAAATGTAAAGATTAACCTCGTGCCCGAAAAACGCACCAATCACCTGAGAGAGTTCTTCTTTGTGTTTGGTCCCTTCATTTTTATCATCATCATTTTCATTGTGATGAGCCGCATGACCAGCCGTCAGATGGGCGGTGGCAACGGCGGAATATTCAGCGTGGGCAAGAGCAAAGCCAAGCTCTACGACGGAAAATCGCCTACCAATATCACCTTCAAGGACGTTGCCGGACTGGCAGGAGCCAAAGAAGAGGTGATGGAAGTGGTAGACTTCCTGAAAAATCCCAAACGCTATACTGACCTGGGCGGCAAGATTCCCAAAGGCGTACTGCTGGTAGGCCCTCCGGGCACGGGTAAGACCCTTCTGGCTAAGGCTGTTGCCGGCGAGGCCAACGTGCCTTTCTTCTCGATGAGCGGTTCGGACTTTGTAGAGATGTTTGTAGGTGTGGGTGCAAGCCGTGTACGTGACCTCTTTGAAGAAGCCAAGAAGAAGGCTCCCTGCATCGTGTTTATTGACGAGATTGACGCCGTGGGACGTGCCCGCGGACGCAGCGGTCTGAGCAACGCCAACGACGAACGAGAGAATACCCTCAACCAGTTACTCACCGAGATGGACGGCTTTGCAGGCAACACCGGCGTCATCGTGCTGGCTGCCACCAACCGTGCCGATGTGCTCGACAAGGCCCTGTTGCGTGCAGGACGCTTTGACCGTCAGATCTACGTAGAACTGCCCGACCTTGACGAGCGCAAGGCCATCTTCGGCGTTCACATGAAGAAGCTCAAGCTTGGCAACGACATCGACAACGAATTCCTCGCCAAGCAGACTGCAGGATTCTCGGGTGCTGACATTGCCAACGTATGCAACGAGGCAGCCCTCGTGGCTGCCCGCAAGGCCAAGGAAGCCATAGAGAAGCAGGATTTCCTCGACGCCATAGACCGCATCATCATGGGTCTTGAGAAGCGCAGCAAGGTAATCTCCGACGAAGAGAAGAAGATGACCTCGATCCACGAAGTCGGTCATGCAGTGGTGAACTGGCTGCTCCGATGGGGCGACCCGCTGGTCAAGGTGACCATCGTGCCTCGTGGAAGAGCACTTGGTGCCACCTGGTATCTGCCCGAGGAGCGCGCCCTCAACACCCGCGAAAAGATGCTCGACAGCATCTGTACCCTCATGGCGGGAAGAGCTGCCGAAGAGGTGTTCTTCAACACAATAGACACAGGTGCCCTCAACGACATGGAGCGTGCCACCAAGATGGCTCAGAGCATGGTTATCTACTATGGTATGAGCGAGAAGGTGGGCAACATCTCCTACTACGACTCTACCGGCCAGGCCGACTGGAACTTCACCAAGCCCTTTAGCGAGAAGACTGCCGAGACCATCGACAACGAGGTGAGAAGCATAGTTGAAGAGGCCTACGCCCGCGCCAAACAGATTATCATTGACAACCGTGCCAAGATTGAGCAGCTGGCCGACATCCTCTACGACCGCGAGGTAATCTTCAAGGAAGACGTAGAGAACATCTTTGGTCCCCGCCCCTGGGACGAGGAAAAGAAAGCCCTCGAAGAGAAGAAGCAGGCTGAGGCTGAAGGCAAGACTGAAGAGACTGAATTCGAAGTAGCTGAAGCAGTAGCAGAAACTGCCGAGACTGCCGAAAAGGCTGCTACAGAATCAGAAACCACACCCAAGGAGACAGAATAATCACAAACCTGTTTCCCAACCATAAAATCCGTACGCAAAGAGAGAACCTATGAATTCCCGCGAACAGAAAGCAAGAGAGACCGTCATCAAGAATCTGCGCGAAGCCCTCAAGATAAGAAACGAGGTAGCCTCAAAAGGGGCCATAGTCGAAAAGGACGAGGCGCAACAATCGGCAGAGAACAGCACCATTGCCTTTTGCAAGCAATACATCGGCCAGGGAGGAGCTATGGAATACTGCTCTAACATCGACGAGCTGACCAACGCCCTGACCCAACTGAGCAACAGCATGGGCAACCCGCTCATAGGCTGCTGTGGCGGCAACATCACTTCTCTGCTGAACCAGGTGGGAATAGCCAACGCCACCAATGCCATTGTGGGCGAACATTACTCCATAGGCGTGCTGCGTGTAGAGGCGCTGCTGGCCGAAAACGGGGCAGCTATTCTCTCCGACAACCTAGGCTTCGGCACCGTAATGGCAGAACTGCCCAAGGTCACTCTCATTATCGGATTTACCTCACAGATAATTCCCAATTGGGATGCAGCTGTAGCTCAATTCAAGGCCGACGGGCAGGAGATTCCCCGCTCGTTTACCTGCATGGCCCCTGTGCGCAACGCCAGCAACGCCAAGCGACAGATAAAGCTCATCCTTGTTGAAGACATGCAATAATTACTGAATATGAAGAAACTGCTCATACGTGCCGCCAGCGGTTTTGTCTATGTAGTCCTGGTCATCTTTGTTATTGGGTTCACACCCTGGTTTCATCAGCGGATGTTGGGCTATGCAATCTTTTCGCTTTTCTTCCTCACCATGGCCATGATTGGAATCTGGGAATACTATCTTTGTCTGGAGTTCAAGGGGCTAAAGGTCAACAAGCGTCTCGGCATGCTGGTAGCACTAATGACCTATGCAGCCTTCTCGTTCTGCTGTTTTAGCGACCACATGGACGCCATTATAGGCATCATACCTGCCATCTGGGCTATCATTCCCCTGGCTCAACTATGGAACAAGGACGAACAACCATTTGCCACCACAGGATTCAACCTGCTGCCCCTGATCTGGATTGTGCTTCCGCTGACTACCATACAGCTGATAGGCAACTTCTCGCTGGGTCTGCTGCTGATGGTGTTCTTCTGCACCTGGGTAAACGACACGTTCGCTTATCTCACCGGAATGGCTTTCGGCAAGCACAAGTTCTGGCCCCGCCACTCGCCCAACAAGACCTGGGAAGGCACTCTGGGAGGCATGGTTTGCTGCATACTCTTTGCTGTCTTCATAGGTCCTCTTGTGCAGACGCAGTTTGCCTGGTATTACTGGCTGGCTGTCGGTCTGATCTGCAGCGTTGCCGGCACCCTCGGCGACCTGGTGGAGTCGATGTTCAAGCGTTACTGCGGCGTCAAGGACAGCGGCAACATCATGCCCGGCCACGGTGGCATTCTCGACCGCTTTGACAGCATAATTATGATAACGCCCTTCATGCTTGCCATGATAGGACTGGCACGAATCCTCATCTAATAATTGAAATAATAACTATATGTATATTCACAAAGAAGGTCACAGACTGCTAGGATGGCTTGGACTGGTATTGCTGGCAGCAGCCGCTCTCATCATCTGGTTTGAGCAGTATCTTAACATCTGGTTTCTCCTCCTATGGGCTATTGTATTCATCCTCTGGAGTCTGCTGCTCTATTTCTTCCGCATTCCCAAACGCAATTTTGTGCAGGACGAATCGCTTCTTATTTCGCCTGCAGATGGCACAATATGTGCTATAGAGCAGGTATTTGAGAAAGAATACCTCAACTGCGAATGTCTCCAGGTTAGCGTGTTCATGTATGGAACAGACGTTCATGTAAACCGCTACCCTGTCAGCGGCCACGTGGACTATGTGAAGTATCATAAGGGCAACTATTTTGTGGCCTCCTACCCCAAGTCGTCGGTACTCAACGAGCATTCCTCTATCGGATTGACGATGAGTAACGGACAGAAGATTCTCATGAAACAGATTGCTGGCGTAATGGCCCGCCGCATAGTCTGCTATGCCAAGGAAGGCGAAGACGTGAAGCAGAACCAAGAGTTGGGATTCATCAAGTTCGGTTCGAGAGTAGACCTCTTCCTGCCCCTTGGAACAGAGCTTTCTGTCAAACTGCAGGACAAGGTAAAGAACGGACTTTCCACATTGGCCAAGCTATAATACCCTCTCTTTCATCCTCGAAATGAACATTCTCTACGAAGACAACCACCTCATTGTCGTAAACAAGAGAGCAGGAGAAATCGTACAGGGCGACAAAACAGGCGACATCTGTATGGCAGAGAGCATCAAGGCTTTTATCAAAGAGCGCGATGCAAAGCCGGGCAATGTATTCTGCGGAGTCATTCATCGTCTGGATCGCCCCGTGAGCGGAGTCTGCATCTTTGCTAAGACAAGCAAGGCGCTCAGCAGAATGAACGAGCTGGTAAAGAGCCGGAATTTTCACAAGACTTACTGGGCTGTTTCGAAGATTGACATTAGGGACCACAACCTAGACAACGCTTTGCAGAAGAGCGTGACGCTGGAGAACTGGCTCATCAGAAACGAGAAACAGAACAAGAGTTATGTAGTAAAACCAGGCAACAAGGAGGCCAAGCAAGCCATTCTGGACTATCGGCTGCTGGGCATTAGTGATGGCGGATACGGACTTTTTGAAGTTGACCTTCACACAGGCCGCCACCACCAGATACGCTGTCAACTCTCTCACGCAGGATTTCCCATCAAGGGAGACCTGAAATATGGAGCGCCCAGAAGCAACCCCGACGGCAGCATCTCGCTCCATGCCCGCAAGGTAGAGTTTGAGCACCCGGTGAGTCACAAGCAGATAATTATAGAAGCCCCTGTGCCTGTAGAATTTGAAAGAATGTTTGGCGGAATTATCAACAGATAATGCTGTCCACCTTACAATAAATGAAGCAGAATTGATACAAAATAACATTATAATATAGAAGAAAAATATATAACATACCATGAAAAAGATATTGAGCTTAGCAGTCGTCTACTGCATGCTTGTCGTGTCAGCCATGGCACAGAACTATGAGGTGAAACGCAGCGATGCCTCAATGGTAGCTGTTCACCTTGAATCCAACCAACCCAAGTTTGAGTCTGTCGACATCCTTGGTTCTTCATTCTATTCAATCTCGATGAAGGGCTTTGAGGTTGCAGGCGAAGTTGGCTCCCCTGCCCTGCCTGCCATGACTAAACTGATGGAAATTCCCATTTGTTCAGAAATCACCTTTGAGTTGAGCAACATCGTTGCCGACACTCTTGACGGAGCAATGTTAGGTTGTCAGGGAGTTGTCGCACCTTTCCAGCCTTCGCGCAGAAAGAGCGACCGCAGCACTCCCGTCCTCAGCAAGAACAATCATGTCTATGCAACCAACGCCTTCGTTGGCAAGGACCTTATCTCTGTCGAGAAGATTGGTATTGCACGCAGCCGCAACCTGGCCTCGTTCTGTTTTAGCCCTGTACAATACAACCCTGTCACCAATCAGTTTATCATCGTCAAGAGTGTTGATGTAACATTCCGTTTTGTAGGAGCAGACATGGCCGCTACCAATGAACTGAAGAACCGTTATGCAAGCCAGACTTTCGGTGCAGGTATTTCAACCATCAACGCTATTCCTTTCACGAAAGAGGCCTCTTTTGCAGGCCAGGCTCCTGTACATTACCTAATAGTTGCCCACAGCTCATTCCGCGGAGAACTCGACAGCCTCATTGCCTGGAAACAGAAGAAAGGCTTTATTGTAACCATCGGCTACACCGACGATGCTGGAGTTGGAACCACAACCACCTCTATCAGAAATTACATCAAGGGTTTCTATACCAACGCAACTCCTGTCCTCCCCGCTCCTACCTATCTGCTTCTTGTGGGTGACATAGCTCAGATTCCTGCCTTCAACGGACAGTACACCTCCTCTTCTTCTCATGTTACCGACCTTAATTATGCAAGCTGGACTGATGGTGACATTATTCCTGACTGTTACTACGGACGTTTCTCTGCTCAGAATGTAAACCAGCTCACTCCTCAGATTGAGAAGACTCTGATGTATGAGCGCTACGCATTCCCCGACCCATCATTCCTTACACGCAGCGTTCTCATTGCTGGTGTAGACCAAGGTTACTCCTCCGACTACGCTTACAGATATGCTGACCCTGCTATGGACTATATTGCCAAAACCTACGTAAACCAGGCCAACGGATTTGCTACTGTAAACTATTTCAAGAACAATACCAATTTTCAGCCTACCGGAGTTACTGTAACCGGCAGTTCGCAAGCCAGTTCTACAGCCTCTACCTTGATAGGTCTTTACAACCAGGGTGCCGGCTGGATTAACTATAGTGCTCATGGTGATGTTGACGAGTGGTCCATTCCCTCTTTCACCAATAGTAATGTAAACAGCATGGCCAACACCAATAAGTTTGGTGTGATGATAGGAAACTGCTGTCTTACCAATAGCTTTCAGGAGAACACATGCTTTGGAGAAGCACTTCTTCGCAAATCCCACGCAGGTGCAGTACTCTACTTTGGTGGCAGCGACTACACCTATTGGAGCGAGGACTTCTACTGGTCGGTTGGTCTAAGACAGAATGTCAGCAACACCTGCGACCCCAGCTACGACCCACAAAACTTGGGTATGTACGACCGCCTGTTCCATACTCACGGTGAGAATCCCAGCGAATGGTACACCTCTGCTGGCTCTATTATGATGGCCGGCAACATGGCTGTTCAGGCATCAACATCCTCTCTCAAGAACTACTACTGGGAGGTTTACCACATTATGGGTGACCCATCCATCATGCCCTGGCTGAGCCAACCCAGTCAACTCAATGTTGAGGCAGAAACCGTTCTTCTTGTTGGTGCCAACACTCTTAACTTAACCACTACACCTAGCGCCTATTGTGCACTTACCGACGGACAAGGAACATTACTAGGTGCTGCTTATGCAGACGCACAGGGAAGCGCAACCATTCATTTTGATCCTATTGCAGCACCCGGAACATACGAACTTGCTGTAACAGCTCAAAACCGCGTTCCACGCTTCATTCCTATTGACGTTACCGTTACCGACGGACCTTACGTTATGCCCAAGGCAATTCGTGTT
Source organism: Bacteroidales bacterium (assembly GCA_024400565.1). GTDB lineage: Bacteria > Bacteroidota > Bacteroidia > Bacteroidales > P3 > Colimorpha. The sequence continues at coordinate 18,096 of JAKSMQ010000025.1, read as the reverse complement.
GCCAGCAACGGAACTCTTGTTGCAGGTCAGAATGTTACTTTTGACGTAGACCTCAAGAACGTGGGTACTGAAGCCACTTCTACCCTCTCAATCGAGGCTATCGTTAACGGCAATCATCTTTTCCTGACCACACCTGGTCAGATTACTACTGCCAACGTTCAGGCTAACGATTCAATAACCGCATCGGGTCTTATCTCGGCCCAGGTGCTGAACAACGTAGCAGACCAGACCACCACTACCATCCAGCTGATAGCCCGCTGGGGTAATCATACCGACCAGAAATGCTCACGTTACTATACTTTTACCATCAATGCTCCTGCTATCAGCAAAGTAAACCAGACTATCCAGGGCACACTCGAGGCTAACAATACCGTAACACTTACCATTACTGAGAAGAACCAAGGCCATGCAACATTTGCTGCTTCTACAGTCACGCTGGTTTCTCCCGAGGTTGCTGTCAATGTTACAAGCCAGCCCGTCCAGCTCGATGCAATCAACGCCAACGCATCAACAACTATCAACCACACCCTCTCTTTGGGAGAAAATCTGCCCAACAACTGTGAGATTCCTCTCTATCAGGTAATCGAGAACAATGGTTCACGCATAGTTGAAGAAGTAAAACTCGTGCTTGGTCATGGTGCTATGGAGACTTTTGAGACCGCTGACTTCTCCAGTTTTGCATGGCAGCAGAACGAGAACCCATGGGAGATTACTACCAACGGCACCTTTGGCGGAACCTATTGCGCAAAATCCAAGACCTATTCTAACGGCCAAGGAAACAACTCGACCAGCGAACTTTCAATCCAGTGGAATTCGACCATTGACGACTCAATCTCTTTCTACTACAACGTAAGTAGCGAAAGCGGCTACGACAAGTTCATCTTCTATATTGATGGAAGATCTACTCTTGAGGCTTCAGGTCAGGATAATGAGTGGACTCGCGTTTCCTATTTCATCCCTGCTGGCACCCACACCTTCAAATTCTCTTATGAGAAAGACTATAGTATGAGCAGAGGCAGCGACTGCGCTTGGGTAGACAACATCACTTTCCCCCTCGCAGGCATCCAAAGAACCTATGCTCTCGATACTATTTGCCAGGGAGAACTCTACAACCTCCTCTCTCACCAAGTAAATACCACCGGAATGACAGCAGGAAACTACTATCTTTCCGACACTACTGCAACACGTATCCATCAGGTATTGCTGACTATTGTTGCTGTTCCTGAAATAACCATTGAAGCTAATCATACAACCATTGCTGCAGGACAGAATGTGCTTCTTACAGCTTCTGGCGCCAACAGATACGAATGGAATACTGGAGAGACTACAGCTCAGATTCGCCAATATCCGACCGAAACCACCACCTACTCTGTAACAGGTTACAACGGCAGTTGTTCTTCTTCTGCTTCAATCACTATCAACGTAGAAGGTACAATTGGAATTAATGGTGTTGAGCAGAAAACCATGTCGGTATATCCTAACCCAACATCTGGTACTATTACTATTAGCAACATCAACTCGGACGATGTTATTCTTTATGACATGACAGGTCGCTGTGTCTTGAAAGAGAAAGCAACCAGCCACAGCATCACACTCAACCTCAACTCCCTGTCCAAAGGTATCTACATGCTTCGCTCAGGCGCTCAGGTAAAGAAGATCGTTAAGAAATAATATCAATCTGATTGTTACCCATAGGCCAGCAGAGACAATCTCTGCTGGCTTTTTTCATACCCTTTAGAGAATTATCAGAACGACCTTCTTCCTTGATGTTGTACATAAATCACGTCCTTTACGTCGCATATTGATTCTATGTAGAGAAAATCAGCCCATTGAATTATAAACCAGAGAGGCGCTTTTTCAAGCGCCTCCCCTCATATTAACCAGTGCAGTATGAAATAATTATATCTTTCTTAATTTATGTAACAATTCATTACATAATCTTTAATCTTTTGACCTACGTAATCGCATTCCTCAAAATGAGCCATATGAGCCACGCCATCAAGTACCATAATCTCAGCTTTACGAGCTACCATTGCCTGTGATACAGCTATTTCAATAGGAACACGTGGGTCATTCTTGCCGTAAATAAAGAGAATAGGATAATCAAGATTGGTCAGAACCTTGATACGATTGGGGCGCAACGACATTCCTTTCTGTGCAGCAATAATACCTATCTTAGAGGTTTCAAGACATTGTTGCTGCAGAATGGAGATTTCACGAGTAAGGTAAGACCTCTTACCTGGGTCGAATAAATCATTGATAAAGCTCAACACATAACTAGCCTTATTTGTTTCAGCCAGACTGCAAGCTATCATACGGTCGTTGCGGTGGGTATCGGTATCTTGAAGGGCATGAGAATGGATAAGACCTAACCCTTTCAGCATATACGGATATCGTTCTGCAAAAGCCAATGCAACATAACCTCCCATAGAATGACCTATCATAACACATTTCTCAACCCCTATCTCATCCAGCACACGATAAACCGTGTCAGCCATCATCTCCATCGTATGAATATCAGAAGAACAATCTGTGTACCCATGACCCAAGAGATCGATAGTCACAACACGCATTTCGTGCATCAGTTTTAACTGAATGGGGGTCCATACGTCAAGAGTCTGCAGAAAACCATGAAGCAACACCACAGTTTTAGAAAAATGGCTACCTTCGTCACGATAGTGAACTCTACGACCATCTATATTGACTATTTTATGTTGTTCCATAGGATGTTATGCATTTAAGGTGGTTAAACTTTCAATTGCAAAAATACAAATAAAAAAAGACATATAAACCTACCTTATAAAGAAGATATGAGCAATCTATTGTTGATAAGTTTGAAAAATAATACAAAAAAGTTTTTTCAGGTCAAAATAAAGTCGTATCTTTGTAATCAAATTTCTACACTTAAAGTTTAATTTAAACTATTCAATATCATGAAAGTAAAAGAGATTATGAAGAACCTGGAAGCCAAGCATCCAGGCGAAAACGAGTACTTACAGGCCGTTCAGGAGGTTCTCGAGTCCATCGAAGAGGTTTACAACGAGAACCCCAAATACGAGGCAGCAAAAATCGTTGAGCGCCTTGTAGAGCCCGATCGTATCTTCAAATTCCGCGTAGTATGGGTAGACGACCAGGGCAACACCCAGGTTAACCTCGGTTACCGCGTACAGTTCAACGCAGCTCTCGGTGCATACAAGGGCGGTCTCCGTTTCCACCCCGCTGTTAACGAGTCCATGCTGAAGTTCCTCGGTTTCGAGCAGATCTTCAAGAACAGCCTTACCATGCTTCCTCTCGGTGGCGGTAAGGGTGGCGCTGACTTCGATCCTATGGGCAAGAGCGACGCTGAAATCATGCGTTTCTGCCAGGCTTTCGTTTACGAACTCTGGCGTAACATTGGTCCCGATCAGGACAGCCCCGCTGGTGACGTAGGCGTTGGTGGCCGCGAAATTGGTTACATGTACGGTATGTACAAGAAACTCGCTCGCGAGCACAGCACTGGTGCCCTCACTGGTAAGAGCTTTGGTTGGGGTGGTTCCCTCATCCGTCCCGAGGCTACCGGTTTCGGCGCTATGTACTATGTAGAACGCATGGTTAAGCAGAATGGCGACACCATGAAGGGCAAGAAGATTGCTCTCTCCGGCTTCGGTAACGTAGCTTGGGGTGCTGCTACCAAGGCTCTCGAACTCGGTGCTAAGGTTGTTGCTATCTCCGGTCCTGACGGCGTTTGCGAAATGCCTAAGGGTATCACCAAAGAGATGATCGACTATATGCTTGATATGCGTGCTTCCAACCGCAACAAGGTTGAGGACATGGCTACCAAGTTCCCCAAAGCTGCTAAGTTCACCGCCGGTAAGAAGGCTTGGAGCGTTAAGTGCGACATCGCTTGCCCCTGCGCTTTCCAGAACGAGCTCGATGAGAAGGACGCTAAGGAACTCATCGCTAACGGCGTACAGTATGTAGCTGAAGTTTCCAACATGGGTTGCCAGCCTAAGGCTATCGCAGCTGTACAGAAAGCTAAGGTTCCCTTCGCTCCTGGTAAGGCTGTAAACGCTGGTGGCGTTGCTACCTCCGGCCTCGAAATCTGCCAGAATGCTGAACACCGCAACTGGACCGCTGAAGAGGTTGACGAGAAACTCCACAAGATCATGAACGACATCTACGACATGTGCGTTAAATATGGTACCGACGCTAAGGGCAACATTAACTATGTTAAGGGTGCTAACATCGCTGGTTTCATGCGCGTTGCTGATGCTATGCTCGCTCAGGGTATCATCTAATAGACTATTCAATATCTATAAGATAACCTCCGAAAGCCGCTCCATCGAGCGGCTTTCTTTTCCCAAAATTTGTATTCTTCAATAAGAATCCCTTTCTGCAGGTTACTCTTTAACAATAACCCTACGCCTTATTATTCTCTGAAATGAAAATCTTAATTCTCAACGGCCCCAATTTGAATCTGCTTGGTATCAGACAACCCGAAATATATGGTACAGATACCTTTGAGTCTCTATTAGATAAGATGAAACAGATCTTCCCATCCGTAGAGTTTGATTATTATCAAAGCAATGTGGAAGGAGAACTGATAAACAAGATTCATGAGGTTGGATTCTCTTACGATGGAATTGTTATCAATGCTGGAGGATACAGCCACACATCGGTAGCCATCCACGACGCATTAGCTTCGGTAACAACTCCTGCAATAGAGGTTCATATCAGCAATATTTATGCACGCGAAGAGTATAGACGACATTCGCTTTTGAGTGACGTATGCATGGGCGTTATTTGTGGGTTAGGGTTGGATGGATATATCTATGCAGTAAAGAGTCTTGTGAATAAAAAAGAAAAAAATAACATCCTTACACAATAATAATACTCTTTTGTAGTTATTATTTTTAGTTTGCGACAATAGCTCAGTTGGCAGAGCGGCGGCTTCCCAAGCCGCAGGTCGCGGGTTCGAACCCCGTTTGTCGCTCTTCAGAAGCCGTAGCAAGAATGCCTGCGGCTTTTATTATATCCAGATATCCCAAACGCAATTGAAAGAAGACGACTCATAACCATAGTATTTCTCTCCAATAAACATAATGGTTTAATATTCTAAACATGCTATTTACATGTATTAAGTATAGTACTTCTCCTGATTATAGATTGTCTTTTTGCTAATAGTTTGTATGAAGGAAAACTTCGCGTGGGCTGTTTGAAAGGAATTGCCATCTGCAAGCATAATGCAGATGGCAATTATTATTCAACTTATTGAGGGACTAGTTATGCCTCTATGATGGCAATTATTGTTCATCATGTAGAGGAACTATTATACCTCTATAATTGAACTATTTATCCTGTTTAAGCTCTTTGCGAATAGCCTTGGTACGGATTTCTTCGCAAATCTCGTTAATGAAGGTTGAGAGAGGCTTGCTTCCAGCATCGCCATCGTAGCGGCTGCGAACGGCAACAGTCTTCTCTTCCTCTTCCTTCTGACCGACAACGAGCATATAAGGAACGCGGTCGTTGCGGCATTCTGCAATTTTCTTACCAATCTTCTCGCTACGATCGTCACAGGTAACGAGGATGCCATTACGATGGAGTTCCTGCTCAACAGCATGTGCATAGTCGTTGTATTTCTCGCTGATAGAGAGTACGCGAACCTGCTCGGGGCAGAGCCAGGTGGGGAACTTGCCTGCGTATTTCTCAGTAAGCCATGCGAGGGTTCTTTCGTAGCAACCCATCGAGGTACGATGGATGATATAAGGACGTACCTTTTCGCCATTATGGTCAATATAGTACATATCGTACTGATAAGCCAGGAGAGCATCCCATTGAACGGTAATCATGGTATCTTCCTTGCCGTACACGTTGCGGGCGTTGATATCGACCTTAGGACCATAGAAGGCTGCCTCTCCGACATCCTCGGTAAAGGGGATATTGAGTTCGCTCAGAATCTGACGGATGCTATTTTCAGTCTGCTCCCAAACTTCGGGTTCGCCGATGTACTTGGTACGGTTGTTGGGATCCCACTTTGAGAGATGATAGGTTACATCCTCCTCAAGACCAAGAGTACGCAGACAATATTGTGCCAATGCGATACATTTCTTGAATTCCTCAACCATCTGGTCGGGACGGACGATAAGGTGACCTTCGCTAATGGTAAACTGACGGACACGGGTGAGGCCATGCATCTCACCACTATCCTCGTTGCGGAACAGAGTAGAAGTCTCGCTATAGCGGCAGGGAAGGTCGCGATAGCTCTTCTGGGTAGCCTTGTATACAAAATACTGGAAAGGACAGGTCATAGGACGGAGAGCAAAAACCTCGGGGTCTTTCTCTTCGTTGCCCAATACAAACATTCCATCCTTATAATGATCCCAATGGCCGGAAATCTTATAAAGGTCGCTCTTGGCAAAGAGAGGAGTCTTGGTACGGGTGTAGCCCCACTCGTTATCCTCAGTATCCTCAATCCATCTCTGCAGAGTCTGGATAATCTTGGCACCCTTAGGCATCAGTAGGGGAAGACCCTGACCAATAACGTCAACGGTGGTAAAGAGACCCATCTCGCGGCCTATGCGGTTGTGGTCGCGATTCTTGATATCTTCAAGATATTCCATATACTTATCGAGGTCTTCTTTGCTGAAGAAAGCGGTACCATGGATGCGGCTCAAGGTTGCATTATCCTTATTGGCACGCCAATAAGCGGTAGAAGAGCTGAGGAGCTTGAATCCCTTGATGAGCTTGGTGCTGAGGATATGAGGACCGGTGCAGAGGTCGGTAAAATTGTTCTGGGTGTAGAGAGTGATAGTCTTGTCTGCGTCGATAGCATCAATAAGTTCGAGCTTATAGGTCTCGCCTTTCTCAGCAAAGAAAGCGTGAGCCTCGTCGCGGGTAACCACGCGGCGTTCGATGCGGGGACATTTCTTGATGATGCTCTTCATTTCCTTCTCGATAGCATCGAGGTCTTCGCGGGTGAAGGGACGGAAATCGAAGTCGTAGAAGAAGCCGTTGTCGGTAGCAGGACCGATGGTAACCTTAGCTTCGGGGAAGAGGTTCTGGACGGCTTCAGCCATAATATGGGCGGTAGTGTGACGAAGAACGTGGAGAGCGTCTTCGGTGCCTATCTCGACGAGAGTAATTTCAGTATCGTTCTCCACGTTAGTTCGGAGGTCAAAAATCTGACCGTTCACGTCTTTGGCTGCTACAGCATTATTGAGTAGCGCAGGATCGAGAGCCTTGAGCGCGTCAATAAACGATACGCCAGCCTCTACTTGGATTTCTCCGTGGTTTTTGACTTTGACTAACATGTATTATTTTTATTTATTAAGTTAATATACAGTCTTAACGGCAAACAGAACCGCAAGATTTCAAACTGCAAATATACGCTTTTTTTCTGATATGGAAATAAAGTTTTTTCTAATTATCGAAAAAGCTCTCCACCCATGCTTTCTACCCATTGACGAGTGGCATATTTCGCACACATTTTCCTCTTGCATACCACGCTCTTTTCGCTTTCAGACAAGGTTGACGGCACATTGGGAGCATATTGCCTCCACATTCCGGGCACTTTGACCTGCCTGTGGTGGAGCCTAGGTGCTGAGAAGGTGCCGAGAAAGTGCTGGTTAGATGCCCGAAAAGTGTTCTTCTCTTTCCCTAATATTTGTCTGCATCCTTGCAAAATTCTTATTTCTCCCAATTCTTCTTTTACATTCTGTCTTGTTCAGCCGTCAGCCTGGAATACAGGAACTCCACAGGATGAATTGCCTTAAAGCCCGTTCCGTCTGCAATCTGCTGGCGGCAGGACGTTCCCGGAGCGATAATGAACGCGGGATGAGCCTCGTTTTCGGCCTTCTTGGCCCGACGTATGGTCGGGAAAAGGACCATCTCCCCGATAGCGAGCGAGGTCTTATAGTGTTCTTCCTCATAGCCAAAACTGCCCGCCATTCCACAACAGCTGCTGGGAATTACGTGGACTTTTGCCCCTTCAATCTGACCTAAAAGTTCGGCACATTTCTGAATGCCTACCAAAGATTTCTGATGACAATGGCCATGGAGCCAGATATCACAATCCAAACCTGCAAAACGCTTAGGATCAATATAACCGTCTGCTATTTCTTTCATCAGAAATTCGTCAAACAGCAAAGCATTCTTTCCCAGGCGGATGGCCTCCTGGCGCATTTTCTGAGGAACAAGATCGGGGTATTCGTCTCGGAATGAGAGTATGCAACTCGGCTCAATACCTACCAAAGGAGTATCGTCGGTAATGATTTTACTTAATCGTTTTACATTCTTGATTGCAAACTTCCTGGCCAGTTTGAGACAACCCTTCGAAATAGCGGCACGCCCACTTTCTACGTGTCTGGGAACAATAACCTGATAACCCAATTTCAATAACAGACGGGCAAAAGTCAATCCCAGCTCGGCCTCCTGATAATTGGTAAATTCGTCCGCGAAGAGATAAACCTTGCGTCCTCCCCTACTCTTCTGTCTTCTACACTCCTTGCGGACCAGTTTGCGCATACTTCTGGGACTCAACAGGGGAATCTCTCTTTGGGGCGAGAACTGGACCTTCTTCTTGATAACGGCAGACCATTTCTTGCTCGAGGCAAAGAAATTGTAGAGAGCTGGAACCATGCTTCCCAAACGTTCTACCATAGCCATGCGGGCCACCATGAAAGACCTGAAGGGCGTTCCTTCCTTGAGATACATCTGCTGGAGAATCTCGGCCCTGATACGGGTCATATCGACATTCGAAGGACACTCAGCCTTGCAAGCCTTGCAGGCCAGACAGGAATAGAGTGCTTCATGCAACTCGGGCGAATCAAGGCTCTTGCCATCAATACCGCGTGTAAGTGCCTCTCTCAGAATATTGGCACGTCCTCGGGTAGACAACAGCTCATCGCGGTCGCTCACCTTGAAGGCAGGACAAAGAGTGCCGCCCATCAGATTAGACTTGCGACAGTCCCCAGCCCCGTTACATTGTTCTATCGAACACATTAGCGCGTGGGTCTGAGAACGGACCCCGCTAGCCCCTTCCACCTTGCATTCATCAAAGGCCGCACGCCAGTTGAAGACGGTCTTGTTGCCAACCAGCTGTTCTATCTGATATTGCTGATCCACCTCAAAACGGAGCATCTCGTCCATAGGAGGCGTATCTACAATCTTGTTCATATTGAAGATTCCCTGAGGGTCCCAGCAATGTTTTACCTGGCGCATCAGCTCGTAACACTCCTCTCCGTAAAGCAAAGGGATGAATTCTCCACGAAGTCTGCCATCGCCATGCTCTCCACTTAGACTACCTCTATGTTTGCGAACCAGCAAAGCACTCTCTCTAGCTACTTCGCGGAATTTGGCACGACCCTCTTTGGTCTTTATGTTGAGAATAGGTCGCAGATGGAGCTCTCCCGTGCTGATGTGTCCGTAATAGACGCAGTTGAGGCCTACACGCTTCATCATTTCGAAGAAATCGGCCATATAGGCTGGCAGACGCTCGGGGGCGACTGCCGTATCCTCTATCACACTCAGGGGCTTGGCATCACCCTTCATGCCGCTCAGAACACCCATTCCTGCCTTGCGCAATTCCCAAACCTTTGCCACTTTGGAGCCATAAACCCGAGTACATTGGTAAGCCAGACCCTCCTTGGCGAGGTCAGCCTCGAGGGCGGCAGCCTTGGTCTCCATCTCGTCGCCGTTGAACTCTGCAATAATCAGCGCAGCTGGTTCACCCTCAACAAAGAAACGGTTCTTTAGCTGTTCGGGATTGGTCTTGGCCAGTTCCAGAATCTGTCCGTCCATCAATTCTACGGCTACAGGCCCGTGGCGCAAAGCAACCAGATTGGCCAGGAAACTCTTTTCGAGCGTATCACAATGGGCACAGACCACCATCTTGTCGGCAGGAGGAACGGGGTCGAGATCTATCTTGACGGCTGTTGTAAAACAGAGTGTCCCTTCGCTTCCTGTCAGCAACTTACAGAGATTAATCTTATAAGGAAGATCAGCTATTACTTCGTCGATAGCATATCCGCAACTACGTCTGCGCAGACTTCGGTCTGGGTAGTTTTCTTCTATAGTCTTACGTATCTCGGGGTCAAAATAAAAGCGAATCAGCTGGGCGTAGATACTCTCTATCAGAGAATTGGAATCCCTCTCCCAAAAACGGTTGCCAAAACGTTGTTCCAATTCCTCTAGCGAATAATCTTTGAAATGCTCTTCCGACCCGTCGGCCAGCACGCCCTTAGCTTCTAGCACATGATGGCGTGTTGAACCATAAACCAGCGAATGCGTTCCGCAGGAGTTGTTGCCCATCATGCCGCCAATACAGCATCGGTTCGAGGTCGATGTCTCCGGACTGAAGAACAACCCCTGCATCTTGAGCACGTGGTTCAGCTCGTCGCGAACAACTCCAGGCTCAACCCATGCCCAACGCTCCTTGCCGTTGACCTTGTGAACCCTGTTCATGTAACGGGAAATATCGGCCACTATGCCCTTACCGACCACCTGGCCTGCAAGCGACGTGCCGCCAGCCCTGGGAATGATGCATTTCCCTTCTCTGGCTGCCTGCTTGACCAGTTCGACTACGTCTGCCGTGTTGCCCGGAAAACAGACACCCTCGGGCATTTCTCTATAGGCGCTAGCATCTGTTGCATAGGCTGTAAGGGTTTTATTGTCGGTAAGAATTCGCATATTTTGAAAGATAATTCGTGGTTGACTATTGAAGAACAATTACGGTTAATTCGCGGACACAGGCCTCGGAAATAAAAACATCCAGAATTTGTCCGGATAGCCTGACACCTGTGACTTTATTTTGTCATTTCTTATTAACGGAATAGTACCTCTTTTATTACTCGCAGAAGCAAAAAAAGCCTTTGCATACAACAGATGTTGCGTGCAAAGAGAGCAGAATAAGACGGATTTTTTAATTCTAAAATTTGCAATTGTAAAAAAAGTTGTATCTTTGCAATTTGAAACCATAGTTTATAAAGAAGTCTTTTGACATGAAAAAAGTTGCTTTAATACTTGGCGTTATGGGAATTATGACCCTCACTTCCTGCAATAAGGAAAGAGTGTGCCGTTGCTCCGTAGCCAACAGCCAGACCATACGCCTCATTCAGGTGGATAATATCAAATGCGAAGACCTCCATTTCGTATACTACGACCGCAATGGTGGTCTCATTCCTTCCGACCAGAATCTTACCGACTCTGTACTCTGCACCGACTATAAGTTTGAGTCAGATACCGTTGACATCTTAGCACAATAACCATTCATCATCCGCAAATCAATGAAAAAGAGAAATATCATCCTCCTTGCCTCTCTCGCTCTGGTTGCTCTCATGGTAGCTGTTTCGTGCCAGAAGAGCCGCTATTGCCTCTGCATCACCGACGAAACCGTCAACGGCGATACCGTTATTGTGAATATGGACCGTGGCAACAACTGCAAACGAATCATGCAACTGGGCATTCAGAAGCAGGACGCAGGCGGATATCGTGTTGACAGCATTCATACCTATACCTGCACCAAGATTAAGAAAGACTCCCTGAGCCTTTATCCCGGACTGCACGTTCAATAGTCTATGAGTCGCCTGGCATCTGTCTCGGCCACGTGCGTCAAGATGCTGCTTGGCGCCTTGTATTGCTTCTCTGCAGCCGCAAAGTATATTGCGCTCGAGAAGTTTGAACTCTACATCTATTCGTTTGGTTTCTTCTCTCAAACGACGTGTTTTATTGTCGCTCGCCTCATACTGGCGGGCGAACTCCTTTTGGGAGCGCTCCTGCTGAGTAACAGGTTCCACAAGCTGGCCAGTCTTTCCAACAGTCTCCTATTATTGGGATTCACCCTGTTTCTGGGCTATGCAGCCATCTCAGGCCGTACCGACAACTGCAACTGCTTTGGCGACATGCTTCAGTTCGACCCGACCGAGTCAATTCTGAAGAACGCCTTTCTCCTGCTGCTCACACTCTTCTCGTGGCGCTATGCCGACACTAACTGGCGTCCCCGATGGTGGCTTGCTGTTCTCATGCCCCTGCTGCCCTTCGAAACCATTATAGGCCTGGGCCATCTGGGTGTGGTTCACATGATTGTAATGGAACGCGACCTGATGTATGTGGCCATAGGCTGTATGTCTGCCATAGGCTTACTCTCAAGCCTTCTCCTCTGGCCTAAAGACGGAGCCGACGGACTCGCGCTTGCCAGACGTCGCTGGTGGATTCTCACTCCCATCATTCTGGCTCCTTTCGCTACTATGGCAGCTATTTCCACCTCTCCCGAAGACTGGAACCAGGGCAGCTTCAAATACCCCTTCGACAAGGATATTCTCCAATACCAGCTGCACCCCGGCGGACTCCTCGAAGACTGCCGTACCTTTGACAGCCGGCGCGTAGTGGCATTCTACAGCATCCATTGCTCCCATTGCCACGAAACAGCCATCCGAGTCAACGCCGTCAAGGAACAAAACAACCTCCCCGACAGTTGTTTTGTAAACATTTTTGGCGTAAACGATACAGCCGACATCGACTTCTTCTATCAGAAAACTCAGACGCCCCGTCTGCCCGACATAGCACTCGACCCGGAGGTCTTTGTCCAGATTACCAAATACCAGTTCCCTCTGGTACTGCTGGTCGATGGCGACTCCATACATGCCTCCTTTGGCGGGGCTGTCCCCGAAAAGCAACTACTTGACTTCCTCAACAATAAATAGGCCAATCCAATGAAAAAGACCATACTCACACTCCTATTGATAGTTCTTACAGGTTTCTGTTTCTCCTCGTGCAAGAAGACCTGCCGTTGCTGGCATTATAACGGAAGCGTTACAGAATACTCCAAGGAGGAACTGGACGAGATGGACCAGGTTTGCTCTACCATGACAACCGACTACAACTTCGGTCTGACATACTCACTCTGCGAGTGGGTATTCTGATCAGCCTAACAGAACCCAAGCATACAACAAGAGCCAGAAAGACCTGGCCCTGTTTGTTTTCTATTACTCCCATATCATTTGTGTCAACATTGAGAAGAACCGCCCCTAGAGTAAAGATTCTTTTGTTGAAACAGGCCGACAAAGGCGCTAGCTCTTTTTCATGGGTAAATAGTCTCTATAATTGTCGCAATGGGCTTTGACAAACTTCCCCGTCGTGGTAGAAGGATATTTCTTGGTAATGGTCTTGAACTCTCCTAGAGCATAGAGCAGTTTTGCTGCACGTTCAGGGTCGGTAAAGGTAGACAGGGACTTGTTCATATAATAACTGCTGCGACGTTGCATCTCGGCGAGAGTCTCTTTCTGCCAATCGAGAAAAGAGTCGATGTTATCGTATTCTCCGTCAGCAGCATATGGGTTATAATGCTTATAGCTGTCTTTGTAGCCGAGGCCCTGATAATCGGTAGTATCGAACGAGTTTTTGAATCCGCTGGAGTACATGCGCGAAGTAAGAATCCAGCATCGGTAGAAGGAATTGATCATTCCAGTTGCATAGCGGGCCATACTCTCGGCTCTCAGGTTGGGGTCGCGCTGGTTCTTGATCTCACCTTCGAGACGGGCCATTTCCTGAGCAAAGCGGAGTCGTGGACGGCTGGGAGCGATTCTCTCCTCGACGACCTTACCGGGTTGTTTGCAGAGATAGTCGAAGTCGAAAGGATCGCGGCAGAAATAGTATTCCGCATCACTTTGCAAATCTCCCTGGTAATACATCTCTGTAGCAAGCTGATCGAGAGGAACCCTCGACAGGTATTCGCAGGCTTTACTGTAATCCATATTGCGCAGACATCGGGTGCCCAGCATCTCGTAGATGCGGCCGCGATAGGGCGACTTGTCGGCAAAGCGTGCAGCTGCTTCCATCGGAACAGAATGATAGACGATACAATCCAGCAGCCAGGGGTCGGTACCGTTGGGATTGTCGAAACAGGCGGCAAAACGAAGCAGCTTTTCGTGATTACCCGTTTGAGCGAATCTGGGCATAACAAAGTAAAGAACCTCCTTGTGAAACTGGGCATAAGCCACCTGGCGGGGCAACATGCTGTAGATTTCCCAGAACTCCTTCTCTTTTCTCGCATTGGAGAGGCCATGCTTCTTCATGTACATCTTCATTGCCAGACAGCGTATGGGAAGCACCTCTTCGGGCGTCTGCGGACATCTCTGCGCTTTAGCCAGAAGGCGTTCAGCCCGGGCAGACATGTCGCAAACATGAGCCACAAGGGCTGCTGTATAGTACCACGACGCCACGTGGGCAGGATTACGGCTGGCCATGAGTTCACAGAAATCAAGCCGAGGCGCCCACTCTTCACGGATAGCCTTTCTGTATGCGGCAACACCGCCAGCCGACGTGTCTTCGAAGGTACACTCTTCATGGTTGGAGAAGGGATAAGGCAGTTCTGTCTTTGCGAAGTCATCGTTGATGAGTTTGACAAAATAAGCGAAGTCGAGCATCTCGACGGGACCGCCGTTCTTGGCGATGAATTCGATGTTGGCAGAGCGGACATCGCCGTACTTGGCAAACACCAGACTGGCAGCCTCCTTCCTGTTGTCGAACCGGTCACTATGTATTATTGCTCCTGCCTGCCAGCACTCGATCCGGGCACGCATGTATCTGGTAAGTCTCTGCGAGAGAAGCGTGTCGCACAACATAACGCAGTCTTCCCAGGCACCCATCTGATGAAGACATTTGGCTTCGAGCCAGGCAATATGCATGTTGCCCGAAGCACGTTTCTGGGCGCAGAGGAGGCGCAGTTCTGCAAGTCCGCAGCCACCTGCTCCGGCCATACCTTTGTAGGCAGGGAAATACCAGGGGTCTTTCAGATGGGCTACCGCATTCTCATATAAGGCCACTAGCGCCTGATAGGTCGAGTCGGAACGCTCGGCCGAGTCGCGGCTGTCCATCAGCTTGCGCATAAGGTTGTCGTGGGCCTCAGGCAGACTGCAAGGCTCTGCCAGAGTAGTATAGAAATGGCCGTATGGGGAACTCCATGCATACTCTACGCGATGCCATGGTCCGCAGGCAAAAGACTGGAGAGCAATAATGACGAGAATTGTTGCAAGACTTATTTTTTTCATAATCTTCTAGAGGCTGAAATAGGTTATTTTGGGGTTCTTGTTGACGGTATGGAATTTGGAGAGCGCCAGGTCGAGCACAGAGTCGCGTAATGCGTCGGAGACCGACTCATGGCGGAAATAGGCTGCGGGACTGCTGGCCGTATCGCTCACTATGCTGCAGAACGAAGAGTCGGCATAGTAGCCCAGCGTCCATTCAAACTGAGGCAGAGCGATGTCGAGCGGCAAAGCATAGCCGGTTCCGTTACGGATATATTTGCAGACCTCCTCGTAGTCGAGAATAGAGTTGCGGGTGTTGAAGTCCGAGAAATCGCCCGTGTTGTAGAGCATGAGCACAACCCTGTCGACGGGAGGTACCGCTTCGGTTATCTGCCACAGACGCAGCGTACAGCTGAGAGTGATGCCGTTGGCGTGGAGAAGGTCGGAGAGCGTAGAGCAGAACTGGAAGAAGGCACTCTCCGAAGAGCGCGTCCAGTCGCAGTCGACCTGAATCTCCTTCACGCTGTCAATCTCGTTGTAAGAGAGCATATTCATCAGTCTTGCCTCCACCTTTTGCGCCAGCTCCTCGGGGTCGTCCAGGCCGCCGGCACATTTGACAAACACGTCGTTGACAAGATAGACACAGGGCACAATCTCGATATTCTGGGGCACAGATTCCTTGAAGGTAATGGTTCCTACCGGTATGGTCGACCCGCTGACATCATCGACATCGAAGAATTTGACATAGAGGCGGTCTGTAGCCGTACTGTCGAGGTAATGAATCTGTTCCGGGCTGAGTGCAAAGGTTGTCTTCCAATAATAGGCTCCGCGGCTGAAGTTGCTGTCGAGCTGCGTGCTCTGGTTCCGGCACGAAGCAAAGAGGGCCATGACAACAACGGCGGCGAAGATTGCGGAATTGAATCTGTAATGCATGCTTTTCATCATTTCTGGGTGCTTTTTCTCTGATTGATTTTTTTGCAAAAATACTACAAAAAACCTTGTCCCGCGCCACCAATGTACCAAAGGCAGGTTTTGCTGTACGAAACATCTTTCAGAGAGTAGGAATACCCCTTCTGCCGAACCCCTCCAGACAGGCCCGGAGGACTCTGTTTCTACGAATTTTGCCCCCAAAACTATCGTTCTGGGAACAGACGGAAAAAGGAAGGAAAGGAACCGTTATTTCACCCAGACGATGAAATTTGTGCCCTCGGCATTAGTGGAGTTCTGCATGCCCCAGTAGAGGGTATTGTTGTCGAAATCGCGGGCAAATCCGAAACTGATACTGCCCGACAGGCCGATAGCCTGTTCCACGCCCAACTGGCAGAGGAGATCGGCAAACTCGTTGAGGACTATGGGAGTATCACAGAGCACAACCATCGCTACCCCATCCTTCATAGCCAATGCACGTCGCTGGGACTTCTGCTTGGGGTTGCGTCGGCTGTTCTCCTCGTAGACAGCCTTGGAATTGTCCACCAGCGGTTTCTGTCTGAAGAAATAGCCTTCCGTTTCGGTAGCCTCCTCAAAGAGAGAGGTGCTCTTGGCGTTGCCCAGGGAGATCTTGCCGTTGATGATGGCGCAATAGCCCAGCGAAGAATAGCCTCTTGAGAGCTGGTCACCCTTAAGGATGTAAGCGCCCGAAATCTGGCCGTTATCCTTGCGGTAGAAGGCAGCCTCGGCGGCAAGAACGATGGTCGAATCAGACTCGGGAGAGAGCGCTCCGACACGCAGCTGAGGGGTTCCTGAAGGCACGATGATGCGGATGCTGTTCTCGCCCAATACGGTGTCGGTAATCAGGCATCCGGCCTTCTGCGGAGACGGGATCTCCTGCGCCGGGGAACTGTCGGCCACAGGTGCTTCCTCCTCGGGTTTCAGAACCAGCCACAGCACGACAGCAGCGGCTACAGCGAGGGCAGCGATGACGGCTACAACGGGCCAGCGGCGCGATCTGCGGGGCTCGCTCCCTAAGATACGGATATCGTCGTCGTCAAGGTCATACTGCTTGAAATTGCTTTGAATCTCGTTCATCGTCGTGGATGGTTAGGTTATTGTTTCTCTATTATTGCCTTGAATTTGCGAAGCGCCTCAGGCGACACATGGGCTGTCTGTTCCGGATCCATATTGCCGTCGCGCACCATGAGCAGACCTTCTGAAGGAACGATCTTGTAGACCTTCTCCCGGTTAACGATCATGCTCTTGCCTATTCTGACAAAGCACCTGCCTTCTTCGCCAAGCTGAGAACTGAAGAGCTGCTCCAGCTGTCCCAGCTGCATGCAGACCACCTCCTTCACCCCACCCGTAAGGTTGATGGTAGAATAATTGCCTTCGCCCGATATATAGACCACGCTCTGGCTTTCGAAGCGTAGCAGTTCGCGGCTGTTGGAGATGGTGATAAACATACTCTGGTCTAAGAAGCTAACTTATGCGATACAGAACCCTGGGGAATTTATATTTCTTCAATTTTAATAACGCAAGGCTTTTTCATTTATTGTGCCCGAAGGAGCGGGCGCATCATTTTTTTGTCAGTATTTGCGACAACTTAGATTCAACTTCGAACAGCGACACCTTGGTTCCAACTACTAGAACAACCTCGTCAGGCCGAGTACGACGAGATGCACATCATAGCCAAGGCGTTCGACACCTTAATGCTTTAGCCGATAGCAATAAAATATTGATTTTTATTTTATTGGTGTCCTCTAGACTTTCATTCCTAGAAATTAATCTCATCAATTAGTTCTAGCCGCGTAAGGAAATAGCATTGGAAGAGGGTGACTTTTGAAAATTGAGTCTTCGAAAAATGGAGATTCTGCACTCATAATTGTATATCTGTCAATATTTTTCGGATTAATGTTTCTTAAGTTTTTTTGACTAAATCGCACAAAATCGCACAAAATCGCACAAAATTGGTTTGGAGAAGGGGAAAGGGCGTTCGCAATGTTTTGTCAGTATGCAAATTATGTGTAATTTTGCACTCGTATTCCTAAAGAAAAATTGTTATGAAAAAGATGCGTTTTATATGTTCCCTCAATAAAGACTGGTTCTATAGTGCCTTTAGGGTGCCTTTAGGGTGCCTTTAGGGTGCCTTTAGGGTGCCTTTACC
>JAKSMQ010000024.1 GCA_024400565.1 Bacteroidales bacterium | reverse complement strand
GTTGCTCAGAATATTGCTAAGCAGATTGAAGGCCGCGTACAGTATCGTCGTGCCATCAAGACCGCTATCACCTCTACAATGCGTATCGGTGCTGAAGGTATCAAGGTTTCCATCTCCGGTCGTATCGGTGGTGCTGAAATGTCTCGTACCGAGCATTACAAAGAGGGTCGTACTCCTCTTCACACCCTTCGCGCAGATATTGACTATGCACTCGCTGAAGCTCACACTACCTATGGCCGTATTGGTGTAAAGGTATGGATTTGCCGTGGTGTTGTATATGGCAAGCGTGAATTAGTTCCCTCTACCGTAGGTGGTCAGGCTAACAACAATGGCCGTCGTCCTATGGGTGGTGAACGTCGTTCCTCTGGTCGTGGTGATCAGCGTCGTCGCGCTCCCAAAGCTCCTCGTCAGGAGGGTCGTGACTAAAATAGAATAGGTAATCCTATTTGATTAGCCAAAAAGAAAAAGAGTAAAAACATCTTAAAAAGAAGAAGTAACAATGTTACAACCTAAAAAAACAAGATACAGAAAGCAGCAAAAGGGCAAAATTAAAGGTAACGCCCATCGTGGCCATGAATTGGCTTTCGGTACCTTCGGTATCAAGTCTCTCGAAACTTGCTTTATCACCGGCCGCCAAATAGAAGCTGCTCGTCAGGCAGTAACTCGTCATATGAAACGTGAAGGTCAGATTTGGATTCGTATCTTCCCCGACAAGCCCATCACCAAGAAACCTAATGAGGTACGTATGGGTAAGGGTAAAGGTGCTCCCGAATATTTTGTAGCTCGCGTTATGCCTGGTACCATTCTTTTCGAGTGCGAAGGTGTTCCTATGGATCTCGCAAAAGAGGCTCTCCGTCTTGCAGCCCAGAAACTCCCCATCTCGACCAAGTTTGTTGTAAAGAGAGATTATATTGAAGAAGCATAATTATTGAGATATGAAAAACCAGTTAGTATTAAAAGAGCTTTCAACTGCTGAAATTAAGGAACGTTTGGATGCTGAAAGAGCTATGTATCAGAAGATGCTGCTGACTCACGCTGTTTCCCCCATCGAGAATCCTAACAAAATTAAAGAAAGTAGAAAAACCATTGCTCGCTGCCTCACCGAACTCCGCGCACGCGAAATCGCTGAACAAAGCAAGTAATTAAGTTAAAATCCAATTCTAAAGATGGAAAGAAATTTAAGAAAAGAAAGAATCGGCGTTGTTGTGAGCAACAAAATGGACAAGTCTATTGTCGTACTGGTCGAGCGCAAAGTAAAGCACCCCAAGTACGGTAAGTTCGTCAAAAAGTCCACCAAATTCATGGCTCACGATGAGAAGAATGAATGCAACATTGGCGATACCGTAAGAATTATGGAAACTCGTCCTTTGAGCAAGAATAAATGTTGGAGATTAGTTGAAATAACCGAAAGAGCTAAATAATCATGATACAGCAAGAAACTAGAATGACTGTCGCTGACAATAGCGGCGCAAAGAGTGCTCTGTGCATCCGTGTACTTGGCGGTACCAAGAAACGTTATGCTTCTATTGGTGACACTATCGTAGTAGCCATTAAGGATGCTATCCCTTCCGGTAATGTAAAGAAGGGTGCTGTTTCCAAAGCCGTTGTGGTTCGTACTAAGAAGGAAATCCGTCGCAATGATGGTTCTTACATCCGTTTTGATGACAACGCTTGTGTACTTCTTACTGCTACCGACGAGCTCCGTGGCACTCGTATTTTCGGACCTGTTGGACGTGAACTTCGTGAAAAGCAATTCATGAAGATTGTTTCCCTCGCTCCTGAAGTATTGTAGTAAATAGATTGAAAAAGTGAGATGTCAAAATCTCAAACCTTCAATTCAACAATAAAAAAGAAAAACAAGAAATGAAATTGCACGTAAAGAAAGGGGATACCGTAAAGGTTATCGCTGGTGACGACAAAGGAACCATCGCAAAGGTCTTGAAGATCTATCCCGAAAAGAATCGCGCCATTGTGGAAGGGGTAAATGTAAATAAAAAACATACCAAACCCAATGCTAAAAATACCCAGGGAGGTATTGTAGAGCAAGAGGCTCCTATCCACATCTCCAACCTGATGGTTGTCGAAGGCAAGACTGCTACCAAAGTAGGCCGTCGTGTCGATGAGAAGACTGGTAAAATTGTTCGTTATTCTAAAAAATCAGGGGAGGAAATTAAATAATGACTTACATTCCTACTTTAAAAACCAAGTATAACGAGGAGATTGCACCTGCTCTCATGAAAGAGTATGGTTACAAAACCATTATGCAGTGCCCCCGTTTGAAGAAGATTACCCTTAACCAGGGTCTTGGTAAAGTTGCTATCAACGACAAGAAAGTTATCGATAAAGGTATTGAAGAAATGACCCTTATCGCTGGTCAGAAAGCTGTAGCTACTAAGTCCAAGAAAGATATCTCCAACTTTAAGCTTCGTCGTGGTATGCCTATCGGCGTTCGCGTTACCCTCCGTGGCGAGCGTATGTACGAGTTCCTCGAGCGTCTCGTAACCGCTTCCATCCCCCGTATTCGCGACTTCCGCGGTATCAACGATAAAGGTTTTGATGGTATGGGCAACTATACTTTCGGTATCTCTGAGCAGATTATCTTCCCCGAAATCGACATCGACAAGATCGATCGTATCCAGGGTATGGATATTACCTTCGTAACATCTGCAAATACCGATAAAGAGGCTATGTCCCTCCTCAAACTTTTTGGATTACCATTTAAGAACCAACAAAAATAAGAAGTAAATGGCAAAAGAATCAATAAAGGCAAGAGAGCGCAAAAGAGCCAAGATGGTTGCTAAATATGCTAACAAGCGCGCTGCTCTGAAAGAAATTGTTCGTACGGGTGAACCTGAAGAGGTGGAGAAAGCAGTTATAGCTCTCCAGAAGCTCCCTAAGAATTCCAATCCTATCCGTATGCACAACCGTTGCCAACTCACTGGTCGTCCTAAAGGCTATATGCGTCAGTTTGGTATTTCCCGTATCAACTTCCGTGAAATGGCTCTCGCAGGTCTTATCCCCGGTGTGAAGAAAGCTAGTTGGTAAGAAGAAGTTAATAAGACGTTAAACATTTAATATTAACGAAAATGGTAACAGATCCTATTGCAGACTATTTGACTCGTATGCGCAACGCTATCGCAGCTAAGCACAGAGTGGTCGAAATTCCTGCATCAAAGTTGAAAAAAGAGATCACCAAGATTCTGTTTGAAAAAGGTTACATCCTTAACTATAAATTTGAAAATGAGGGTACCAAAGAACAGTCCATTAAGATTGCTCTTAAGTATCATCCTGCAACCAAAATCTCTGCTATTTCCGAACTCAAGCGCGTCTCCACTCCCGGTCTCCGTCGTTACGTATCCGTTGACGAGATGCCTCGCGTTATGAATGGCTTAGGTATTGCAATTATTTCAACATCCAAAGGTTTGATGACTGATAAAGAGGCTCGCAATCTCAATGTTGGTGGTGAGGTTCTTTGTTATGTTAGCTAATTAAAGAAGGAGATTATACACAATGTCAAGAATAGGTAAATTACCCATCGCACTGCCCAAGGGTGTTGAAGTTAAGATTTCTGACGACAATGTCCTGACCGTAAAAGGTCCTAAAGGCGAACTTTCCCAGCAGATCAATCCTGCTATTACTATGAAGGTAGAGGATGGTCATCTGACTTTCGATCGCGCTTCCGAAACCAAGGAACATAAGTCTCTCCATGGTCTCTCACGCGCACTTGCCAACAATATGGTAATTGGTGTTTCTGAAGGTTTCAAGACCGTTCAGGAAGTTATCGGTGTTGGTTATAAAGTTCAGGCACAGGGCCAGGTTATCGAAATGGACCTTGGCTACAGCCACAAGATTTTCTTTGAACTTGCTCCCGAAATCAAGGTAGAAACCGTTACTGAGAAAGGTAAGAACCCCATCATTACCATGACTTCCTGCGATAAGGAAATTCTCGGTATGGCTGCTGCTAAGATTCGCTCCTTGCGTAAACCCGAACCTTATAAAGGTAAAGGTATCCGCTTCCAGGGTGAAGTTGTTCGTAAGAAAGCCGGTAAAGCTGCTGCTAAATAGAACTAAATGGTTTCATGCCGTTGCATAGGTCAGTGAAAAGATAAAACTCAGGCTTATCCGGCAAAACAATACAACCAAGAAATGGCAACAAAAAAAGATATAAGAAGACAGAACATTAAGTTCAGAATTCGTCATAAGATTAGTGGTTCCGCTGAGATGCCACGCCTGTCCGTGTTCAGAAGCAACAAGGAAATCTACGCACAGGTTATTGACGATGTAAAGGGTGTAACACTGGCAGCAGCCTCCTCTCTCGAGAAGGGTGTTGAAAAGAGTGGCACCAAAAGCGAAGTAGCTGCTAAAGTTGGTAAGCTCATTGCTGAACGCACCATCGCTGCAGGTATTAATACCGTTGTATTTGACCGTAATGGTTACTTATACCACGGCCGTGTTAAATCGTTGGCTGATGCAGCCAGAGAAGGCGGATTAAAATTCTAATAAGTCATGGCAGAAGTAAACATCAAAAGAGTAAAGTCGAGCGATATCGAATTCAAAGATCGTCTCGTTGCAATCAATCGTGTAACTAAGGTTACCAAGGGTGGTAGAGCATTCAGCTTCGCTGCTATTGTCGTTATTGGAAATGAAAATGGTGTTGTAGGTTACGGTCTTGGTAAAGCCAAGGAAGTACAGGCAGCTATTCAGAAGGGTGTTGATGATGCTAAGAAAAACCTCATCAAAGTTCCCGTTCTCCATGGTACTATCCCTCACGAGCAATGTGGCAAGTATAGTGGTGCAAAAGTTTTCCTCAAACCTGCAGCTCCCGGTACCGGTGTAATCGCTGGTGGTGCTATGCGTGCAGTTCTTGAGAGTGTTGGTGTTAAGGACGTGCTTGCTAAGAGCAAAGGTTCCTCTAACCCTCATAGCGTAGTTAAGGCTACCATTAACGCTCTCCTTCAGATGAAGGATCCTTATATGGTTGCTCAGCTCCGTGGCATTACTCTCGACAAAGTATTTAATGGTTAATTTTTAGAAGACTATAATTATGGCAGAAAAGACTTTAAAGATTAAACAGGTAAGAAGCATTATCGGTCGTCCTGAACGTCAGAAAAGAACTATGGCAGCTCTTGGTCTTCGCAAAATTAATCACGAGCGTGAAGTAGTTGCTACTCCTCAGATCCTTGGTATGATCGAAAAGGTTAAGCACTTAATTACCGTAGAAGAAAAATAATTGAGAATACTTGGAAAAGGTTTTGGATTTCTGACTTTAAGGGAATCCAAAACCCTACCAAATAAAATTGCATTACAATGAACTTAAGTAATCTTAAACCCGCAGAAGGTTCCATTAAGCATTCCAAACGCATCGGTAGAGGTCAGGGCTCTGGTAAGGGCGGTACTTCTACTCGTGGTCACAAAGGTGCTAAGGCTCGTTCGGGTTATCATAGCAAAGTCGGTTTCGAGGGTGGTCAGATGCCTATCTATCGCCGCTTGCCCAAGTTCGGTTTCAAAAACATCAACCGCATTGAATATGTCGGCATCAATGTTGACATGCTTAATAAACTTGCAGAAGAAAAGAACATCACTGTTTTCAATCTTGATGTATTCAAACAGAATGGTCTTATCTCCGGTAAGGATCGCGTAAAGATTCTTGGCCGCGGTGAGCTCAACAAATCCATTGAGGTAACTGCTCATGCTTTTACTGCAAAGGCAAAACAGATTATCGAGGATAAAGGCGGTAAGGTAGCCGTTATCGAGATTCACAAAAATACCGAAGAATAGTATTTCATTACCAAGTACTGTGTCCGATTTATGTCGGACACAGGCTCTTGGTTTAAATTAATCGAATAAATGAAGAGATTTATCACGACTCTCAAAAACATCTGGTCAATAGAAGACCTCCGCAAGCGTATTCTCTATACCCTCGGTTTGGTATTGATTTATCGCGTGGGTTGCTATGTTGTACTTCCAGGTGTTGACCCCACTCAGCTTACAGCTCTCCAGAACCAAGGTAGTGAAGGCCTCATGGGTCTGTTGAACATGTTCTCTGGTGGAGCATTCTCCAACGCTTCAATTTTTGCATTGGGTATTATGCCTTACATTACTGCATCCATCGTTATTCAGTTGTTTGTAATGGTAATCCCTTATTTCCAGAAAATGCAGCGTGATGGCGAAAGCGGTCGTAGAAAGATGAACCAAATCACCCGTGTTCTTACTGTTCTCATTACTGGTTTCCAGGCACCCGCTTATATCACCAATATGAGACATCAGTTAGGAGCAACTTCCACCGCATTCTATCCTTTTGATGGTACCGCTCCCGGTTCCTTCTTCTGGATCAGCAGCATTATTATTCTCATTTGCGGAACCCTTTTCGTAATGTGGTTAGGAGAGCGTATTACTGACAATGGTATTGGTAATGGTATTTCATTGCTTATTATGGTAGGTATTATTGCCCGTCTTCCTTTTGCAATTTCCGCTGAATTTGCTGCTCGTATTACCTCTGGCGGTCTTGTATTGTTCCTCTTTGAGGTTTTGGTTTTCCTGGCCGTTATTCTGCTTGTGATTCTTCTCGTACAAGGAACCCGTCGTGTCCCTGTTCAGTATGCAAAACGCATCGTAGGCAACAAACAGTATGGTGGCGTTCGTCAGTATATTCCTATTAAGGTTAATGCTGCAGGTGTAATGCCCATCATCTTCGCTCAGGCTATTATGTTCATCCCTATCACTTTTATGGGATTCTCCGATAATACCAGCTCCAAGTTCGCTCTTGCTTTTGCAGACTATAATGGCTTCTGGTATAATCTTGTTTTCGCTGTTCTCGTTATCCTCTTTACCTTCTTCTATACCGCAATCGCTATCAACCCCAATCAGATGGCTGAAGATATGAAGAAGAATGGCGGTTTCATACCTGGCGTAAAACAAGGCAAGAAGACTGCAGAATACCTTGAGAACATCCTTTCGAAGATTACTCTTCCCGGATCGTTCTTCTTGGCTATCGTTGCTATTCTTCCCGCTATCATTCGTCTTTTCGGTGTCAACACCCAGTTCGCACAGTTCTTTGGTGGTACCTCTCTCCTCATTATGGTAGGTGTTATTCTTGATACCCTCCAGCAGATTGAAAGCCACCTCTTGATGCGCCACTATGATGGTCTTACCAAAACTGGCCGTATCAAAGGACGTAACTCGATGGGAATGTAAACCAGAACTAACTATAAAGTAAGTTTAGAATGATTCTGCTTAAAACAAAAGAAGAGATTGAAAACATTAAGATAAGCGCTAACCTCCTCAGTCGTGCGATTGCGGAGGTTGGGCGTCATGTCCGTCCAGGTGTTACCACCTCTTTTTTGGATAAATTAGGAGAGCAGTTCATTAGAGACAATGGAGGCATTCCTCTTTGCAAAGGCTATGAAGGTTTCCCTTCTGCTTTTTGCATGTCGGTCAATGACGTAGTCGTTCATGGTATCCCTGGCGATATTTTCCTTAAAGATGGCGACAATCTTTCTGTAGATTGTGTTGTTGACTTGAATGGTTTTGTAAGCGACTCTTGCTATACTTTTCCAGTCGGTGAAGTTAGTGAGGATATGAAACGTCTTTTACGTGTAACCAAAGAGGCTTTGTACATAGGTCTTGACCAGTGCAAGGCAGGTAATAGGGTAGGAGACATCAGTTGCGCAATCCAGATGCATTGCGAAAAGAATGGATACAGTGTAGTTCGTGAACTATGTGGTCATGGTGTTGGCTTCAAGATGCACGAATCTCCTAATGTTCCCAATTACGGAATCAAGGGAACTGGTCCTTTACTTAAAGAGGGAATGGTTATAGCCGTAGAGCCTATGGTGTGCGCTGGCTCTAAAAATGTGAAGTTCTCCCAGGAGGATGGGTGGACATGCAGAACCAAAGATGGTAAGATGGCTGCTCATTATGAGCATACAGTTGCCATTACTGCTGATGGTCCTCAGATCCTCACCAGTTTTGACGAAATTGAAAACCAATAAATAGTAAAGAATGGCAAAACAAGCCTCCATACAATTAGACGGTACGGTGTTAGAGTCTCTTGGAAATGCAATGTTCCGAGTAGAGTTAGAGAATGGTCATCAGATTATTGCCCATATTTCCGGTAAGATGCGCATGCATTACATTCGCATCCTCCCTGGGGATAAGGTGCAGATAGAGATGTCTCCATACGACCTTACTAAAGGAAGAATAACTTATCGACATAAATAATTTTTGCGGTTGATGCAATATATTAAAATATTCGCCGTTATTTAATGATGCCTTTTCTCCAAGAATGCATCTTAATAGAACCGCAATAAGAGAAGAAGATAATAATAAACTAATAAAAATGAAAGTTAGAGTTTCTGTAAAGAAAAGATCTCCCGAATGCAAGGTGGTTCGCCGCAAGGGAGTTGTCTATGTAATCAACAAGAAGAATCCTAAGTTCAAACAAAGACAAGGATAATCAACAATTAAAAAAGATAAAATCAGTTTATGGCAAGAATTGCAGGTATTGACTTACCCAAAAACAAGCAAGGAGAAATAGGTCTCACCTATATCTACGGTATTGGACGTAGCACTGCAAAGGAGATTCTCGCTAAAGCAGGAATCGCTCCTGAGAAGAAGGTGCAGGATTGGACTGATGACGAGCAGAATGTACTTCGTACCATCATCAATGATGAGTATAAGGTAGAAGGTGCTCTTCGTTCTGAGGTTCAGATGAACATTAAGCGACTCATGGATATTGGTTGCTATCGTGGTGTTCGTCATCGTCTTGGTCTTCCCCTCCGTGGTCAGAGCACTAAGAACAATGCCCGTACTCGCAAGGGTAAGAAGAAAACTATCGCTAACAAGAAGAAAGCTACCAAGTAATAAGTAATGAGTAGCGGCCAGATGCGGATCATATTTCAGACTTTAGGAGCAGCTGGCAAACAAAAGTAAAATCAAGCAAGATTAAAAACATTATGGCAAAAACTTCTAAACCGACCAAAAAGCGTGTCGTAAAAGTTGAACCACTCGGAAGAGCATGCATCTTTGCATCCTTCAACAACGTAATTATTTCGTTGACTAATAATGCCGGTCAAGTGATTTCTTGGTCGTCTGCTGGAAAAATGGGCTTCCGCGGATCGAAGAAAAACACTCCGTATGCTGCACAGATGGCTGCGGAAGATTGCGGTAAAGTTGCTTATGATTTGGGCCTAAGAAAAGTAAAGGTCTTCGTAAAAGGACCTGGTCAGGGACGTGAATCTGCAATCCGCGCAATCAACACCTGTGGTATTGAGGTAATGGAAATCGTTGATATTACCCCCGTTCCCCACAATGGTTGCCGTCCTCCCAAACGTCGTCGCGTGTAATTGTGTTTTTTCATAGCAAGATGTGCTATGATGAAGTATCAAAAATTTTAAATCAGAACATTAAAAATGGCAAGATACACTGGTCCCAAAACCAAAATTGCAAGAAAGTTCCACGAGCCTATTTTTGGACCCGATAAGAACTACGAAAGAAAACCCTACGCTCCTGGTATGCATGGTCAGAACAAACGCCGTGGCAAGACCTCTGAATATGGTGTTCAGCTGAACGAAAAGCAGAAGGCTAAATATACCTATGGTATCCTCGAGCGTCAGTTCCGTAAACTTTATGCTGAAGCATCCCGTCGTGGCGGTATTACCGGTGAGGTTCTCCTGCAACTCATCGAGTCCCGTCTCGACAATGTGGTATACCGTCTTGGTATTGCTCGCAGCCGCGCACAGGCTCGCCAGCTCGTAAGCCACCGTCACATCGCTGTTAATGGCGAAATCGTAAATGTTCCTTCTTATTCTTTGAAAGAAGGCGATGTTGTATCCGTTCGCGAACGTTCTAAATCCTTAGAGATCATCACCGATTCTTTAGCTTCTCGTGCTAACAATTATCCTTGGCTCGAGTGGGATGGTGCTACCCTCACTGGTAAGTTTATGAACTATCCTCAGCGTGCTGATATCCCTGAAAATATCAACGAACAGCTTATCGTTGAACTCTACTCCAAGTAATCATTAGTCTTGGCTTGATTCTTGGATATCTGAACTAGAGTAATTCAAGAATCCTTAACTGAAATAATCAACTATCAACGAGAAAGGAATAATTAATGGCAATATTAGCTTTTCAAAAACCAGACGTCGTCGTAATGCTAGAAGCTGATGACTACCGTGGCACCTTCGAATTTCGTCCTTTGGAGCCTGGTTATGGTATCACCATTGGCAATGCGCTTCGTCGAGTCCTTCTCTCTTCGCTTGAGGGTTTTGCTATCACTTCAATCAAGATTGATGGCGTAGACCATGAATTCTCTTCAATTCCTGGCGTAGTGGAAGATATGACTGACATTATTTTAAGTCTGAAACAAATCCGCTTCCGTCGTCAGATAGAGGATACTCCCAATGAAAAGTTGGTTTTCAAGATTAGTGGTCAGCATGTTTTCAAGGCAGGTGACCTGAATGACTATCTTAATAGTTTCCAGGTTCTCAATCCTGAAGTGGAAATATGCCACATGGAACCTGATGTTGAATTAAACATTGAGCTTACCATCGATAAGGGCCGTGGATATGTTCCCTCTTTCGAGAACAAGAAACCCACCGACCCCATCGGAGTAATCGCAATTGACTCCATTCATACTCCTATCAAGAATGTTCAGTTCGAAGTTAGTGACTATCGTGTTGAGCAGAAGACGGACTATGAGAAGCTCACCTTTGACATCCAAACTGATGGTTCCATTCATCCTAAGGAAGCCCTTAAAGAAGCAGCTACTATTCTCATCCAGCACTTTATGCTCTTCTCTGATGAGCGTATTACCCTCGAACTCGAACCCAAGGCTCCTGTTGAGGAATTTGATGAGACTACCCTTCATACCCGTCAGTTGCTCAAGACTAAGCTCGTTGACCTCGATCTTTCCGTTCGAGCACTCAACTGCCTTAAGGCTGCCGAAGTTGATACCCTTGGAGATTTGGTTGCCTTCAATAAACAAGACCTTCTGAAGTTCCGTAACTTCGGTAAGAAGTCGCTCACCGAACTTGAGGCTCTTGTAAAGAGCAAGAATCTCGATTTCGGTATGAACATCGCAAAGTACAAATTAGATAAAGAATAAAGAAAGAATAAAGATATGAGACACGGTTGCAAAGTAAATCATCTGTCCAGAACTCACGCTCACCGCGTTGCCATGCTCTCCAATATGGCTACCTCTCTCATTATGGAGAAGAGAATTGCTACTACCGTAGCTAAGGCAAAAGCGCTGAGAGTTTATGTAGAACCTCTGATTAACCGTTCCAAAGAGGATTCTACCAACAACCGCCGCGTTGTATTCAGCTATCTTCACAGCAAGGATGCCGTAAACGAACTTTTCCGCGAAGTTTCGCAGAAAGTTGCCAATCGTCCTGGTGGCTACACCCGCATCCTCAAGACTGGTATCCGTCACGGTGACAACTCCGAGATGTGTATCATCGAGCTCGTTGACTACAACGAGAATATGCTGAAAGAGGCTAAGACCGCTAAGGCTAAGACTACCCGCCGTAGCCGTGGCAAAAAGGCTGCTGATGCTCCTGTAGCAGAAGCTCCCGTTGCCGAGGAACCTAAGGCTGAGTAATCTCATTGCATAGCCAGTATATTTAAGGGATGTGGGGGGAATCATTTCTTCTGCGTCCCTTTATTATGCAGTTTTGACACATCTTCCTTTTCTTTCTGAGTATTGCTGACTGAAAAGGCAAAAAGATAAATTAATTCATATTGTTTAACCTAATACATACCAATACAATGTCACAAATTATAGGTATCAAGGGCCGTCAGATTCTCGACTCTCGCGGTAACCCTACTGTTGAAGTCGAAGTTTACACCGAAAATGGCGCTATGGGCCGTGCTGCTGTTCCTTCTGGAGCATCTACTGGCGTTCACGAAGCTTGTGAGCTTCGCGACGGCGACAAGAGCCAGTTTCTCGGCAAGAGCGTAATGCAGGCTGTCAACAACGTAAATAATGTTCTTAATGAAGAGCTCAAAGGCTATTTCGTAGAAGATCAGCGCGACATCGATGCTAAAATGATTGAAGTTGACGGAACCCCCAATAAGGGCCGTCTTGGTGCCAATGCAATCCTCGGCGTATCCCTCGCTTGTGCTAAGGCTGCTGCTATGGAGCATGGTCAGGAACTCTACCGTTACCTCGGAGGTTGTAACGCATACACCCTTCCCGTTCCTATGATGAATATCCTCAATGGCGGTTCACATGCTGACAACAGCATCGACTTCCAGGAGTTCATGATTATGCCCGTAGGCGCACCTACCTTCCGTGAGGCTCTCCGCATGGGTGCTGAAGTATTCCACAACCTCCGTGGCGTTCTCAAGGCCAAAGGTATGAGCACTAACGTAGGTGATGAAGGCGGTTTCGCTCCCAACCTCGGATCTAACGACGAAGCTATCCAGGTTGTCCTCCAGGCAATCGAAAAGGCTGGTTACCGTCCTGGCGAGGATGTTTTCATCGCTCTCGACCCCGCATCGTCCGAGTACTATCTCCCCGAGGAGAAGATGTATCAGCTTAAGTGGTCCTCTGGCGAGAAGCTGACCTCCTCCGAGATGGTTGATTTCTGGAAGACCTGGTGCGACAAATATCCCGTTATCTCCATTGAAGACGGTATGGCAGAAGACGACTGGGACGGTTGGAAACTCCTCACCGACACCATCGGCGACCGTTGTCAGCTCGTTGGCGACGACCTCTTCGTTACCAATGTACAGCGTCTCCAGATGGGTATTGATCGCAAGGTTGCTAACTCCATCCTCATCAAGGTTAACCAGATTGGTACTCTCACTGAGACCATCGATGCCATCAACCTCGCTTACCGCAACAAGTATACTGCTATCGCTTCTCACCGCAGCGGCGAAACCGAGGATACCACCATCGCTGACCTCGCTGTTGCTATGAATACTGGCCTTATCAAGACCGGTAGCGCTAGCCGTACCGACCGCATCTGCAAATACAACCAGCTCATGCGCATCGAAGAGGCACTTGGTGATCAGGCTTACTACCTTGGCAAGGATTTCCGCTTCATCAAGAAGTAACGTCAATACATATCCCTTCCTTAAGGCATCCCTTTTACGGGATGCCTTTTTTGTTTCCCCTTTCGCAAGTTGCCGAGATTCGCTTTTTGTTCTGCTTCGCCTGTATAGTTGGATATTATTCTTTCAAGATGTGGGCGGAGGCTATTGGAAATTTAGGTTGCTGAATATACTATTATGCAACGCAGATCCCTTTGGATAATTTGATCTGACATAATCCGGAAATTTCTCAATGAAAGACCTACGTGTATGCAATGCCCCATAGCCTTTGCAGCCAAAACCAACCCTTTAGAGGATATTGTTGCTCTAGAATTAGGCTGAATAGTATAAGCGAAAAGGGATCGGTAGAATAGATTCTACACCACTTTGGCAGATAGTTTTAAAGAACACTTTGACCATTATCGTGCCACATAAGATGAAAACAGTCTAATAAAGAGTTCGTTTGCATTATCTTTCTTCCGATTCTGCAAGAACTTTTCAGTTAGTGTTGGCAATTATAAAATGGTTTTTTTTTGTGCCATTTTTTTGAAAAAAATATTTGTAATTCTAAAGAAATATGTATATTTGCAGTCGCAAATAGAATATGATTTTTTCGATAAATGCCGATCTGCTATGGTGGTAATGTGTTGAGAAATAAGCGATTTATCGCGTTAGGTAGCATCTTCGGTATGTGTCCGTAACTATCTGTTTTTATGAAGGGCAAGAGGCTGAACTATAAACCGATACTGCTGTTTGTGCTGATGCTGAAGACATTACTTCTGTCGGCACAGCAACAGGTGGTTATGCCTACAACGGGCGAGTCAACCCTCACGCTAACAGCAGGAAACTGTTATGAAGTGCTTGACCCTGGCGGTACGGGTGATTATCCAGGCCAGTGCAATAGTATCCTCTATGTCTCTGCTCCTGATGGTTATACTATCTGCGTAGATGGCGTTGTCAACTTGGGGGCAACGGCTTATCTGGCACTCTATAACGGATCTTCGACAAGTTCGCCCCGTTTCTATACACATCAGTCTGGCAGTGACTCCTTCTCTCGTGCAACTGCTGGAAACAATATGGTTATCCAGTTTACGACCGATACCTATTCGGGTTCGCCTGGCTATTCGCTCTCCATTTCTGCCATCCCTCCCAAACCTTATAACGTTGTTCCGCAGAATACTACGTTTTATTCGTCCGATGTCGTATGGAGCGATGTTCCCGCTGCCACCCAATGGTATGTCAAGCTCAACGGGCGCACAAGATGGGATACCGTCAACACCCGTTTTATTCATTACGACGGATTGCAGTGTAACAAGGTTTATGGTGTCACGGTTAGGAACAATCTGCCACGTTGTTCTGCATCAACCTGTCTGAGTGAAGGATTCGGCAATATCGTCACTCCCTGTTATCTTCTGCTGTCGGCCAAATCGGTGGGCAACTGTGCCGATTCTGACGGAGTAGCGACGCTACTTTTTACGTGGAGCGACCTTGTCCCCAATGCCAGCGAGTGGTATGTAAGGTGGCGCAAGGATGTGCCAGACAACCCTCAGCCCTGGAACTATGATACGGTTTACCAGCAGCAATATTCGGTGTCGCCAGCCGAATGTTGTCAGATGTATGAGTTTGAGATTCTGAATGACAATGTCGGAGTGCACGACTCGTGCATCTGCAAAGACTATATACGGTTTCGCTCTAGCTGTGAGAACAATATCCCCTGCATCACTCAGGTGGATAGCGTGGAGGTCCTCTCGGTAGATGCCCACAGAGCCAGTCTGAAGTGGGTAGACCACACTCCAGGCGCTATCCGCTGGACTGTGAGGGCTCACAATATGCGCACGGGCGAAGATAGGACGTTCCATACCAGCGAGCGGCGTGCGTCGCTGACGGGTCTCTATCCAAAGACATCTTATTCTATTCATATTACCAACAATATAGGAGGTGAATATGTCTGCGATGTAAAGTGCAAAATATTGACCAACTGTGCCAATCTGGTATACAACCAGCGTGTAGTCGATTCGACCGATGAGAGTGTTACCCTTGAGTGGCAGGACAGCACCAGTTCGGCTTCGTGGGTTGTGGTCTACCAGCCCGAAAGAGGTGAATACGCTGCAGATACAGTCTGGACCAGCACTCCGTCTGTAACCCTCACAGGGCTGCGTCCAGGCACGATATATCACTATATTGTCTACAACGACAATCTTGAACCTTTGGGGCAGCAGCAACTGAACGACTGTGTGATGACTTTCCGCACATTGGGGACTATCTGCGAGTGTTATGCCGATTTTGACTCCTATATCTGTTACGAAACCTATTGCGGATCGTATGATGATCCGATGATGCAGAATCGGCTCGTAAACTATGGTCCTCATGACTCACTCTCTCGTCATACTGTCCATAACAACCCCAATGAGGTAGACCCTCGAACAGGCAATCAGCTCCACACACTGGCCCCTGGAGGGAGTCCGTCGGTGAGATTGGGCAACTGGGGAGCCAATGCAGAGTCGGAGAGCATCGTCTATCGCTACAAGGTTGATACCAGTAAATACAACGTCCTTATCCTCAACTATGCCGCTGTGCTTCAGAATCCAGACCATGATGCCGACCACCAACCCAAGTTCTCGGTCGTTATCAGCGACACGGCGGGGCGGGCTTTCGATGATCCCTGTCTGCGACTCAATTTCGTAGCCAGTGAAGACCTGGGCTGGAATGCCAACACGGCCCATCATCTGCTATGGAAGGACTGGACATCGGTCGCACTCAACCTCAGCGATCTGCATGACTCCACCATCATGGTCACAATGACTACCTCAGACTGTGCCGACCGAGGCCACTATGGCTATGCCTATTTCTCGTTTAACTGCCAGCGGGCCGATATTGAGGTCATAGGTTGTGGAAACGGCTCGGAGCGTACGCTCATAGCTCCCGAAGGGTTCAATTATTATTGGTATAAAGAAGGGTTTCCCGAAAATCCGTTATCTACCGAAAGAATACTGGAGACCAATGAGTTCGCTACCTATGTCTGTCGTTTGACCACGCTTACCGACGGAGGAGAAAACTGCGGATTTGAGAAGAGGGTGACCACGGGAGAGCGTTTCCCCTTTGCAAGAGCCGACTATCGGTTCTGCGACACTATCGATTGTCAGGTGGCAGTACGGTTTGAGGATAAAAGTTTTGTCTCCTTCGACATCGACCACCCTGATGTGATGAATGTGCCCATAGAAAGCCGCTTGTGGACTTTCGACGATGGGACTACTTCAACAGAAGCCAGTCCCATACATCGTTTCCCACAAGGATCTCATTGGGCTATGCTGAGAGTGGGGCTGAGCGATGACCAATGTGTCGATTCAACCATAATCTATTTCGTTGTAGGGAATCTTCCTCTACCATCGCCCCTTATCTCCTTTACCTCCGAATATGCCTCGCTCGACAATATGGATGTGGAGGTGAGAAACATTGGCACCAACTGCAAACGCAGTCTGTGGTACGCCTTTGGCGAACAGGTAGGCGAGGGTGCCAGCATCATCTATCACTATCCCATCAGTGAGGACTATGTAGAGATGCTGCTTGTGGCATTCAATCGTGAAGGATGTGCCGACAGCACCAGTAGCAAGATAGGCTTTCAGGATGCCACTATCTGGGTGCCCAATGTGTTTACTCCCGGACGCGAAACCAACAACAGATTCGTTGTCCTTGGCTCCAACCTTTATCAGGTAGAGGTGCATATATTTACCCGTACCGGAGCCTGGGTGTGCACATTCGACGGGCTTACTCAAGGCTGGGATGGCACCAAAGATGGTGTCCCCCTGAAGCAGGGTGCCTATGTGTACAAGATAATCTATTCCGACATCTTCCGTCCCAGCCAGATGCAGTCAAAGGAGGGAAGTGTGCTGCTGCTGCGCAACTGACGGGTCGGCACCAAATCTTCTCTTTTGCCTATTGTCTCGGGTAACATCTTCTACGCCTCTTGTCCGTAGCTTCTTCGCCTCTTCTTCATCTCTCCTTCGTATCTCCTAGGCCATCCCGTTCTTATCCATTCGCTATCGGCTCGCTATTTCTCGCTCTTTTATCGAAAAAGTAACGAGAAAATGGGGTGCGGGTAGAGGAGAAGAAAGGAACCTCTGACCTGAGAGTTGCCCTCTACAAGGGGCAGTTTGAGTACCCCATCCCCTCACTAATCTATCATTGGCTCACTATTTCTTGCTCTTATAGGGTAAAATGGACTTATTACCCTCGGTCGCAGGTGCACCGGATAGGAGGCGTGGTTTTGTTCTGCCTTATACGTGCAGTCTATTTGTTGCTATCAGGATTTTTTTTCTTTCTTTCATCACAATAAACGGGCGTTTATTCCGTTATTTATTAAACAAATAAGTAAGCAAAATATGTCAGATCTGCCCCCTCTATTTCTCGACCTGGCCATCATTCTGGTTACAGCAGGCATTATTACTGTAGTCTTCAAGTGGCTCAAACAGCCTCTGGTACTCGGCTATATCGTTGCTGGTTTCTTCATCGGACCCTATTTCCCCTGGTTTCCTATGGTCAATGACGGCAATAGTGTGCATGTGTGGAGCGAAATTGGTATTGTGTTCCTTATGTTTGCGCTGGGTCTGGAATTCAGCATCAAGAAACTGAAGAAGGTGGGAAGTACTGGTGCCATAACGGCGCTTACGGAACTGTTTCTGATGTTTCTGATAGGCAGCAGCGTGGGGCGACTGCTGGGGTGGCAGTCGATGGATTGTATATTTCTGGGCTGCATGCTTGCTATCTCTTCGACGACAATCATTATCAAGTCTTTTGACGACCTGAAGCTGAAACAGCAGAAGTTTACGGGCACGGTGACGGCTGTGCTGGTGGTAGAGGACATTGTGGCGGTATTGCTTCTGGTGCTGCTCAACACGATTAGCGTCAGTCAGCACTTCGACGGTGCCAAACTTGCCTTCTCTCTGGCCAAGCTGGTGTTTTCGCTGGTAGTCTGGTTTGTCTTCGGTATATATCTGATACCGACCTTCCTGCGGTGGATGCGCAAGTATATGACAGAGGAGACACTCTGTGTGGTTGCGGTGGGATTGTGTTTTCTGATGGTCGTCATGGCTT
This sequence comes from Bacteroidales bacterium, assembly GCA_024400565.1. Classification (GTDB taxonomy): domain Bacteria; phylum Bacteroidota; class Bacteroidia; order Bacteroidales; family P3; genus Colimorpha. The sequence continues at coordinate 15,682 of JAKSMQ010000024.1, read as the reverse complement.
CGGCGGCTGGCTTCAGTACCGCTCTGGGAGCCTTTGTAATGGGTGCCATCCTGGCAGAAACCATCGAGGCTGATATCATTCACAAGGTAATCTCTCCCATCAAGAACCTGTTTGGAGCGGTGTTCTTCGTCTCGGTTGGTATGATGGTCGACCCTGGGATTCTTGTACGCTACGTGGTGCCGATTCTCATCATAGCAGCTACTGTTGTTGTCTTCAAGTCGATGTCTGCCACGATAGGCGTCTTTCTGTCGGGAAAACCTGCCCGCACGGCCATTCAGTCAGGATTCTGCTTCTGTCAGATAGGAGAGTTCTCGTTTATCATAGCGGGCGTCGGAAAGAGTTTCGGAGTCATTAATCCTGACCTCTATCCGATCATCGTCTCGGTATCAATCATTACTACATTCGTAACCCCCTACATGATTAAGGCTGGGCGGCCGTTCTATGAGAAGGTCTACACCAAGTTGCCCGCCCGATGGCGCGAAGCTCTAGACCAGTACAGCAATCAGTCGAAGGGTTCGGAACATGGTGCTTCGTTGCAGAAATTCGTCAAGAAGCAGCTGCTGATTATCTTCTTCTATGGTATTATCCTGACGGCGATCTCGATGATCAGCTTCTTCTTCGTGAAACCGCTGCTCAATGGTTGGATAGTCAAGGAGAACGGCGTCCCCTCCTTTTGGGGCAATCTGATCGGTATTGTAGTTACGCTGGTTGTGATGGCACCCTTCCTTTGGGCAATTGCCGTCAAGCAGGTCAACAAAAAGCGTATCAAGAAACTGCTGGCTATCTATAGCCATAGTCGTGCAGTAGTCATTCCTCTCATGCTTCTGCGCTATTTCACGGCCCTGTTCTTTGTGGGTCTTGTTTTGGGCCAGTACATGCATCTGGCCTTGGGCTTCATCTTTGTGTTGGCTGTGATGGTTCTGATTACGGTCATGTTCTCGAAGCGTGCGAACGGGTTCTACCACAGGATAGAGGATAGGTTTGTGACGAATTTCAACCAGCGTCAGGCACAGCAGAGCTTCAAGATTCCAGAGAGTCTCGAACAGAACTTCCTCATGGAGCGCATCCGTGTAACTCAGTATTCGCCCTTTGTGGGGGTCTCGCTCAAGGAGGCTGGGTTCCGCCAACGCTATGGCGTCAATGTGGTCTCGGTAGAGCGTGCTGGCAAGGTGTATGACCTTCCGGATAAGGATACGGTTATCATGCCTCTCGACCGTCTGACGGTAATTGGTGCCGAAGACCAGCTATCTCGCTTCCGAGCTGATGCCGACGTGGAACCTGAGATGCTTATTCACGACCATAGCGACAACGAACTCAATATCTACCGTCTCGTCATCGTGCCTGACGGTCCGCTATGCGGAAAGGATTTCATCCGTTCGGAGTTCCAGAAGACCTACAACGCTATGGTAATTGCTATAGAACGCCTCAAGGAGGGCGCTTCCAAATCGGACTATATGCTCAATCCTCCTGCCAATACAATCTTTACAGCTGGCGACATAGTCTGGTTTGTGTCTCCCGAGGAGTATACCATCGCCCGCTTCGAAAAGAAATAATAGGTTCTGTCTGCAGAATCTTTTCTCAAAGAAAGCCTTCAGGACTAGTTTCCCGAGGGCTTTCTTGTATTTGTGTCTCCGTCGGGCTAGAAGCTGAGATTTGCTCCCAATGAGAAGAGGATAGGCAACTGGTCTACACGGGCAAAACTCAAGCGATCGAAGTAGAAGATATTGTTTCGGTTGTATACGTTGGTGACACTCAGATTGAGATCAAGGATGCTATGTGAACCCAGGTTGAATTTGCGTTTTACGCCCAGGTCGAGGCGATGGTAGTTGGGAAGGCGTCCCGCATAGACCTCGCCATAATGCACGCCGAAAGTTCCGTTCTCGGTCCAGTAGGAGGAGCCGATTCCGTGGTTGAAATTGACATCCTCATACACGCCCATTGTCTGGGTGTAGGGGAATCCGCTACCATAACTCCATCGTCCGCTGAATTCCCATTCGTGGTTCTTGCCTGCCGAATAGGTGCAGAGAAGGTTGACGGTATTGCGGCGGTCGTAGTGGGGATTGTAGGTAATGTTCTCGTCGGTACGTTCAACATAGCCGATAGAATAGGTGGCCCAAAGGTAAAGGCGCTCCAGTTCGTAGCAGAGACTGAAGTCAACACCAGTTGCACGTCCTTCTTCGATAATGAAATCGGTAAGATAGTAGGCAGGCTGCTCAAATACGCCACCATGCTGATAGGCAGGGTCGGATGCGTCGTAGAGCTGGTTGCGGTTCATATTGAGCAACTGATCGAAACTCTTCAGATAGAATTCGGCATTGGCTGTGAGATGGTCGATAAAATCGTATTCTACGCCGATAACCAGATGCTTGGACTTCTGCAGACAACTGTTGATGGGCTTGTCGCGGAAGGTGGAGGGGTAGTTGAGATAACCCGATCCGGTAAGGAATCCGTTGAAAAGGTTGACAATATCGTTGTCGCTACGGGCATCGAGCATTATCTGACTATAGAGACCGCCAGCAAACTTGAAACGCAACTTGTCGGTCAGATTCCATTTGGCTGCCAGTCGGGGCTCGATAGAGTTCTCGGTAAGCGAGGAATAGCGAATTACGCGGAAACCGGGGTCGACTAGAAGTTTGTCCCAATTGAAATGCATGGTAGCAAAGAACGAGAGATTGGTTGTATTCTCGTCCTGTTTCTGGGTTACCTGATAGGTGTTTACATAGTGGTATTCGGTAGAATAGCCCTCCAGGCTGATGCCTCCCTTCAGCTTGTGGCGGCCAAAGAAGTTGGTTACATTGACCGATGCGTTGAAACCTCCTATCGAACTGTATTTGGGACTTCCGGAGGCATCGTCAAGGTTGACCTGATAGTTGGAGTAGGCCAGGCTACCGTTGATAACAGAACTGCTACCTGTTACAAGAGCAAAGTTGCTACCAGCTCCATAGTTCAGCCACGAATAATCTGCAATGGCGTTGTAGCCAATTACCTGGTCGTCGAAGCGGAATCCGAAAAAGTTGATCTTGCTGCCCGCTCCAGAGTTGATGGAGAGTTTGCCATAGAGGTCGAGAAAATCGAAGGGGAGGCTTCCGTTCACATAGGGATAGATGACGGGCGAAGACTTGGAGAGGAAAGAGTTCTTGGCTGTAAAGAGATAAGTAACCGTAGAGGCGTTGTCGGCGGTCTCTTTCTTGAGAGGACCTTCTGCGATAAGACTGGCTCCGAAGGTGTTGAGCCCGATCTTTCCAGTATGGTGGCGCTTGTTTCCGTCGCGGGTTGTGATGTCCATTACCGAGGAGAGTCGGCCGCCATATTCGGCTCCAAAACCGCCTGTATACACGTCGGCATTCAGGATGACGTCGGTTTCAAATATCGAATAAAGTCCGATAGAGTGGAAGGGATTGTAAACAATCATGCCGTCGAGCAACGTAAGATTCTGAATCATAGAACCGCCACGTATGTACAGCTGTCCGCCCTGGTCGCCCGTCGAGTTGACGCCAGGCAGCACCTGGAGATATTGGGCCAGGTCGCTCTGACCGCCTATGGAAACCATCTGCTGGATTTGGGCCGAAGATATCTTTTCTACCGACACCTGAGCCTCCTGCTTGCGCTCCTGCTGACGGTTGCCGGTAATTACGACATCGTCAAAGGTCACGGCCATGGGTTTCAGTTTGATGTTGAGCTTTTGGGTCTGGTGGTTCTTGAGCGTAACCTGATGACTATAGGGCTCGTAGCCTACATAACTCACGCGTACTGTGTATTGTCCGTCAGGAATTCGGTTGATGATGAACAGACCGTCGAGGTCGGTAGAAGCGCCATAGCTCGTGCCTTCCAGCACGATGTTGGCAAAGGGGATGGCTTCGCCGTTGGCATCGTCGGTAAGCACGCCTTTGATGGTGTTTTGGGCGGCAAGACTCAGTCCTAAAGCCAGAAAGAGGAGAATGGATAGTATGCGGTTCATAGCAATAGTTTCGTTAGTGTATTATCTTGAAGATAAGCTCTTTCAGTATTTCGCCTTCTGTCACGTTGCCGCTGTTGCGTACACCTTTGCTCCGCAAGTCGGCATCGTGGAGATAGCCTATGCAAGAGGCCAGCTTGGGCAGAGGGTATCGGCTGGAGGCATCGGCATAGTCCTTGACGAAGAAGGGGCTGATCTTCAGAGCCGATGCTACTGAGGCAGAACTCTTATCGGTAAGCTGGTGGTAAATCATCAGTTTGACAAAATAGCCGTACAATATAGCCAGGATAGGGGCGAGAGGGTTGTCCTTGGGGTTGGCGGCAAAATGCTGTACGATCTTGTTGCAGAGCATAATGTCCTTACGTCCTATGGCGCTCTGGAGCTCAAAGATATTGTAATCCTTGCTGATGCCTATACAACGTTCGATGATGTCCTTGTTGATAGTTCCTCCAGGCTGAAGTTCGATGAACACCTTGCTGAGTTCGTTCGAAATCTTTCCCAGGTCGGTTCCCAGATGCTGGCTCAGGAGCGAAGCCGCGTCCTGGGTAATCTGATAACCTTTCTCGGTCACGTAGCCTAATATCCAGTTGGGAACCTCGTAGTCGCGCAAGGCCTTTGTGTCGAGTACTACGCCTTTGGAGTTGATCTGTTTATAGGCACGGGAGCGCTTGTCCAGCGACTTGTGTCTGTAGCAGAATACAAGCAGGGTCTGTGGCTGAGGCGATTCCAGATAGTCGGCCAGCAACTCCCATTCCTCCTTCTTGCTGTAGTTCTGTGCCTCCTTTACCAGAACCAGCTGGACGGGCGACATCATGGGGTAGCGTTTGGCTGCACCTATCACGTCCACCATTCTGGTCTCTCCGGCATAAAGTACGGTCTGGTCAAAATCGCGGAACGACTCGTCGATGACGTTGTTCTCGAAATAGTCCGACACGCAGTCTATGGCATAGTTTTCCTCGCCCGTAAGGAGGTAAACGGGTGCGTAATTTCCAGCTTTAAGGTTGGCTATGATCTGTTTTTCGGTGGTCGCCATAACGATTAATCTTTCAGTATTAGGTGCTTAAGGTAATATGCTACACGACATACGGAATGCAAAGATACGTAAAAAAAATCACATACAATAAAAGAATTCCTTTGTGCCCTCTCTTTAGAGAGAGGATTGTAGGTCGGGCTCTTCCGTAAGAGTCTTTTTCCCAACATTTGGGAAGGCTCAGTCAGAAGATAATTTTTCTTGTTGGCAGAAGATAATTGGCGAGGGACGTGTATGGTTTCTGTATAGAGACCTCTTAGCGAGTGGCTAGAGTCGGTATAGGCTCCACATAGCGTCCACTTTTGATCGAAAATATAGACCCAATGTGGAGAGAATGTGGAGAGAATATGGAGAGAGTATGGAGAGAATGTGGAGAGTAGGCGGAGAGAATGCGGATGCAACCTGACTTAGATCTTGTGACAGAGTATTCCTATGGGCGAGTCTCCCAGCCGCGTGCAGATAAGATGCTGATGGCCACCCTCTATGAGACGCAATTTCTTCTGAAGCTGGGCGGTAGTAAAGGGATAGTTCTTACAAAGCAGGTGGACCTTCCTTTGGGGCAAAAGCCTGTTTATCTCTTTGCTGTTGACGGACAACGTGGTTTCGACCTCAAAAATGCGTCCGGGAAAGTCAGAAACAAGAGCGTCGGAGGTGTAGAGATGGCTGTTTCGGCCCAGTTTCTCTACTCCATACTTCGAACAGAGTATCCGTAGGGCTCCGCCCTTCATCAGGGCGGCGTGGGGTTCGTAGAGATAATGTTTTATCTGGCTTGCCGTCATGAGGGACGCGTTCTGCTCTTCTTCGGGCGTGAAGGATAGGAGATGTGTGGTGTTGGGTTGAATATCAGTACAATAGTACTGACAGGGGGGGACGGTCGGTTCTACCACAAAGAGAACCTCCTTGCATTCTCCTTTCGCGGCTATGATATGAACCTGCGAGACCTCTTTCAACTGGTTTATTCCCAATGTGATATCAATCATGGGCGAGGCCTTCACGATGAGTCGGCGGCAATGGTTGCGCAAGAGGTCGAGATGCATGAGCAGATTAGGCGTACAATCCTCAAAGGCCTGTACCTTGTGGCCGTTGGCGTCGCGTCGAGCAGGGTCGATAAAAATTACATCGTGGGGCTCTTTTTGAGTTTCAAGCCAAGCTATACTGTCGCCTAAGTGGCATGAAATATTGTCGGCCTTGAGGGTCTGAAAGTTATGCTGGATCAACTCAAAGACATCAGGGTCCATCTCGCAATAGTCAACCCTCGAAACCTTTTGGGCAAAGAACAGGCTGTCTATGCCCATTCCTCCCGTCAGGTCGGCAATTGTTTCGCCCTGGGCGACAAGGGATGCTTTGTAAAGGGCTGTGGCTTCCGACGAACTCTGCTCCCTATTGATTTTGGGCGGAAACAGGTATCCTTCCCTTTTGCAAAGCGAGGGCCATTTCTCCTGGGCCTGGCGTCTGCCCTCCAGTTGTTGGGCGATCATCCTCATATCAACATCGGGATAACGGCCCTGCTGAAGCAATAGTTTGATCGGGTCGTCGTCGGAATGCCGGGAGAGGAAGTCGTATGTAGCTTGGGAAAGGATGTTCATAAAGGGATAGAAATGAGGGAGACAGGCGCTATACGTCCCCGTCTCCCTATGGATGAAATTAGTAGATACCCTGGTCGTGAAGCTCTTTGAGACGGGCTACTACGCTGGGGCGGTCTTCCTTATAGGTTACGCCAAACCATTGGGCTGTGGTCTTGAGCACTTTCATCTTGGCATATCCGTTGGCGATGAAGGTGTTGACTGCATAAGGAATGTAGTATTCGGACTTCATCTCCTGGCCTTTCTCCTTGAGGAAGGTAACAAAGAGCTTTTCGCTCTCGCCAAAATAGTCGGGAGTAAAGCCGAAGAGGTTCATGGATACGGTAGCGTCGGAGGCCAGAGGATGCATGGAGCCGTCAGAATCCTTGTATTCAATACCATTGGCGGTACGGCTGATAGCTGTACGTTCGGTCATGCCCTGAAGCAGACCTTCTGCGTCTGTCTCGCAGACACCACGCGATACGGAACCATTCTCGCTGAGGGTGTTCTCAAGTTTGTATCCAACCATACAATAGTTGCCCTTGCTGTTGTCGAGCTGGGAGAGATAGTCGGAGATTACGCGGAAAGCATCTGCGCCATAGAAATCGTCGGCGTTGATGATGGCAAAAGGCTCGTTGATGACATCCTTTGCCATAAGGATAGCATGGTTGGTGCCCCAAGGTTTCTCTCTGCCTTCGGGAACGGAGAATCCTTCGGGGAGTTTGTCCAGTTCCTGAAATACATATTCTACCTCAATCTGATTCTTGAAGTGTTCTTTGTTGAATACTTTTTTGAAATCATCAGCAAAACTCTGGCGGATTACGAAAACAACCTTGCCAAAACCGGCACGAATAGCGTCGGTTACGGAATAATCGAGGATAGCTTCGCCGTTGGGGCCTACGCCGTCCATCTGTTTGAGTCCGCCATAGCGGCTGCCCATACCGGCAGCAAGAACTAATAGAGTAGGTTTCATGGATTTTTATGTTTTAATGTTATTTCTTTTCAATAGGATTAAGGGACGTATACAATTATCTTTTGTTGCGGAAGAATTCTTTCATAAGCGAGCCACATTCTTCTTCCATAACTCCGCTTACGACCTCGGTCTTGGGGTGGAGCATGTCTCGGCCCATCTTGGAGAATCCTCGCTTGGGGTCGGAAGCTCCGTATACGATTCGGCCAATCTGGGTCCATCCTGCAGCCCCGGCACACATAAAGCAAGGCTCTACAGTAACATAGAGCGTGCAGTTGGGGAGATATTTGCCTCCAAGTGTCTCGGCGGCAGCTGTAAAGGCTATCATTTCGGCGTGGGCTGTAACATCGTTGAGTCGCTCGGTGTTGTTATGGCCGCGTGCAATTATGTTTCCGTTGCTTACGATTACGGCTCCAATGGGAATCTCGCCCTCGTCGCGAGCGGCACGGGCCTCGATGAGAGCCTGTTGCATGAAGAATTCGTCGGGATTATCGAAGATGCTCATTTCTTTTTCTTCTGTTGGATGGGGTTGTCGAAGAGTTTGCGGTCGATAGGCAGATAGGAGTAGGTATGCTTGATGATGGTTATGCCTTCTCTGTTCTGGTAGCTCTCTGCCGAGGGAAGCAGGCTTTGTCCCAGAGGAATATATTCGTGAGTCATACGCCAGTCGAGTTTGAGGGCCTTGTTTATAAATGCGTCTTCGGGATTAAGAGAGGTCTCCATAACGTTGACAAGGAAAAGTAGCCCCGATTCTTTTTCAAAGAGATAATATCGGTCCCATCCGAAGGGCGAACGGACAAATACGCTATAGGCTTCCTGGTTGTTTATCTTCACGATTCCTTTATAGGAAAGTTCCATACCATTCATGTCCCAATGATAGAGAGGTCCATGAAAATCGTAGGAACTCTGATAGTCTAGATAGGCCGACCTGTCAATGGCGGTCCATACCTTTCTCTCCGGGTGCAGTCGATAGAAATTCTTTTTGCCGTCGCGGAGCAGCCCCATAGTACATTTATCTTTTACCCATAGTTCGATGCGGTCGGTATTCGGATAGGCAAACCATCGTTTCATTACGAGAGTGTCTCCAGGAATATCGCGGTTGAAGACTTTGCTCTCGATATACAGCATGCTGTCGGGATGGTTGAGTGCATCGTAGTTGAGCAACTGCATGTAGCGGTTTACGACCCAGGCGGCAGAGTCAGTCTCCTGGCCTCGGACATTGTCTACGGCAAGGAGAATGAGTATCAGAAAAGGGAGAAAACGTTTCATATCGGAATGAGTTTTAGGTTACAGATTGAAGAATTGATCTTAATAGTTGAATGGACTTGCAGACTTGGGTATTTGGAAGGGAATGGAGAGGGCTTTGTTGAGGATGAATTGACTCAGCCTTACTTCGCCCGTGGCCTTGAGTTGCGGAAGAAGAGACCGGACGGCAATACTCTGCGGTAACGCCATATTGTCTACCTTGATGAAGTCAGAACTGGAGGTGTGAAGTATGCGGTTAGTGACATCGCTCCCGGTAAAGATGGCCTGGATGGTAGCAAAATCAAGCCCATACTGACTCTCAAGTTCTTTCATCGGAATGCGGATGTATTCGTTGGTGGGCTTAATGTGGACCAGTACAGAATCGGGCGTAATTTTGGCGCGTCCCAGTTCGATAATCTTGTTGAGACTGACCCATATAACGCTGTCTTTTATCATACGTAGCTGTCCGTTGGCGCTCATGCCATTGGTCTTGCAGATGATGTTGGCCTGTAGGGTAGAGTAGGAGGGTTCGTCGGGGGCAACGTAGGGATTTTCCGGTTCGGGTGTCACTATTGGATTCTCAACCATAGGTGTGTCGTCCTGCTGCATGGGGCGAGAGGGAAGATTCTTATGGCTGCGACACGAGGCAAACAATAGGCCTATTGCAAGAAATGGTATGAGTAGTCGGAAGTCTTTCATAGCAAGAGTATTATTGGTGAGACTCTATCTCCTTGAGATGGGAGAGTATCTCTTCGGTCTTGTTCTTGTCGAGTTTTACGGCCTTACGAATGTTGGTTAGAGCCTCCTGCCGGCGTCCCAGTTTATAGAGAATCCAAGCATAAGTGTCGAGATGATGAGGGTCATCAGGACTTAGTTTGACGGACTTCTCTGACAGAAGAAGAGCCTTCTCCAGCTGCTCGTTATGCTCAACGAGAGTCCATGCATAGCTGTTAAGAACCATAGCGTCGTCCGAGCGTATAGAAAGGATTCTCTCATAGTTGGCATAACATTCTTTCATATTACCCTCGTTTTCGTAGGCATAAGCAAGCGCGTAGTAGGGCATGGAGATAAGAGGGAAAAGTTCTTTGGCACGCAGGGCATGCTTCTTGGTCTGCTCAGTCGTAGCAGCATCTCCTTTGCCGGCCTTGAGCATCGCCTCCATGTCGCAAACCAATAAGGCTTCCCATACGTGAAAGTCGCTACTGTCCTTGGCGAGGTGTTTCTCAAACTGCTGAATAGCCTCGGGGTAGCGTTCCTGGCGCATCAGCACATCTCCATAGAATACAGCATAGGCATCGGGGTCAGGACTTTGAGCCATCAGCTCTTCAAGAAGAGGGAATGTATAGCTTGCGCAAGAACCGTAGAACTCCTCGGGGGTATAGAACTCTGAGAGTAATTGCATCTTGGAACTGGGCTCGAACGCGTTGCTGAGCAGCCCTTTCCGCAGAGCCTGATAAGCGGGTTCTTTCTGGCCGGTTTCTTTGTAGTAAGAGGCCAGTATCATCTGTATATATCCGTCGTCGGGATCAGCCGCAACCGCTCTGTCGAGATAATCCTTTGCCTTGGGATAGTTCTTCTGGTTCATGTAGCTGTTGGCCATCAGGAGATTGTATTTGGCATCGTTGGGCGTGGCCTGAGCCAGTTTCTCTATCTCCTGCAAAGCTTTGTCCGGTCGGTTGATAGCGTTCCACAGACGCTGTTTGTGAAGCGACATCTCTTCGTTTACACCTACCATCTTCTCTACTCGGTTGATTACCTCTATGGCTTTTGGCACATTCCCGTCGTCAAGGTAGCTGTTGGAGAGCGCGTAGTAATTGTTCAAGTCGGCAGGTTTGAGACTGATGATAGTCTCCAGTTCCTGGTGGAGGCGCTTGTAGTTGCCTGTCAGCTGAAGACATTGGGCCAGCTGGTGATGATACCATATATTCGTATCGCAGCATGCCACGGCACGCTCGGCATAGACCAGAGCGCTGTCCATACGCCCCATCTGCATCAGAAGCACGCTCAGTTCGTAGTTAGCTCCACCATAGTGGGGCTCCTGTGCCAGTATGGAGCGGTAGCCTGCCTCGGCCTTGGAGCGGTTGCCCGCCTCTTTCTGCATCTTGGCCTCAATGAGGGCGGCGTCGAGACCAAGTTGCTTCTCGCTAACCTCTACAATAGGTCTACGCTCATAGCGCTTAGGGACAGTAGTAGCAGACTTCTGACCAGAGCGGCAGCCTATGGTCAGGAAGGGGAATATCAGCAATAAAAATAAGAATCGTCTTTTATTCATATAAATTATGTAACACGTGTGCGCTACATTTAATATAACTCAACTTTGGCAGATTTGGTATGTCGGAATGATAAAAAATCAAAAAAAATCAATAAATATTTCTCCATGTCAAGAAATTGATATATATTTGCACCGAAATAGGCACCGTCTCTACAGCGGTATTTATTGAACTAAAAAACACGTAATGAAATGATTGTATCCTAAAGGTACGAAAATTAATTATTAATCAAAATTCAATACAATGAAAAAAACATTAACCGTTCTCTGCTTTGCAATGTGCGCTACCCTCGCATTTGCACAAGTAAACAACAAGGCCAACAAGGCTAATGTTGTAAAGGACATGCAGGCTACCAAAATGGTTGTTGAAAACGACCAGGCTGCTGGCTACAATGCATCCATCTTCAGCAAAGCTGGTGGTGACGTCATTTTCACTAATGACTTTGCTACTGCTCCTACTGTTGGTAACCTTTCTGCAACTGACATCGTTGACGGTGCAGCTGTTGGAACCGACTACGCTCACACCCAGACTGCTTACAGCAGCATTTGGCGTCGTTGGGAAGATACTACCAGCACTTACGTAGCTAGCATGGCTACCAACTATCCTGCTTTCGCTGGTTACTACTTCAGCGGCAGCCAGTTCCCCTTCCGTTCCGCTACTCCTACCAATGGTTACATGGTTCTCGCTATGCTCGACCAGTATGGTGGATGGGGTGGTCACGGCAATGCAGGTAACTTCAATACCTGGTTTTCTGTAGGTAGCTTGAGCACCACAGGCGTTCCCCTCGTAGACATCCGTTTCTACCAGTACTATCGTAAGTTCAACCGCGACCAGTGCTTCATCGACTACAGCACCGATGGTACCTCTTGGACTTCTGTTGAAATCAATGTTAGAGGCATTGATATCGAAGTAAACGATATTACCCGCGGTTACCTCCGCACCACTCTTCCCGCTGCTTGCGCAGGTCAGGCTAACCTCTCCCTCCGTATCCGTTGGCAGTCTAACTCCAATGCCGGTGGTATCTACGGTTACTGGTGGGCAGTAGACGATGTTCAGGTTATCGAATCACCCGCTAACAGCCTTACCTCTGTCCAGAACCAGTACTTCGAGGGCTTCTATCAGATGATTCCTCAGGGTCTTCAGGTTCCCATGGTATGGAATGCTAAATTTAAGAACACTGGTTATGCAAACCAGACCAACGTTCGTGGTACCCTCAACACTATGGAAAGCCTCTCCACTCCTTCTGTAGTAGCAGCTACCGTTACCCTCAACCAGGTTAACAGCGGCGTTGACACCAACGTACTCGTTGACCCCAAAGGCTGGTGGGCAGTAAACGGCTGGGGTTTCATCACCGACGATCCTACCGCTAACACCCCCAGCGGTCCTACCGCTATCCTCCCCACTCAGAACGCTGGTATGCATTTCGTATTTGGTGACATTACCACCAACGCTATCAACCACATCTATGACTCCATCACTTATGATACCATTGGTTACACCGTAAACGGTCTCAACAACGGTAGCGCTGTTTGGGCACGCGACAACGGCGTTCTCACCAAATTCAGCTACTTCATCTATGGTATGGTATCTGAGAGCTCCTACAGCTCTGGCTACGACAACGAAGAGATCCAGTGGGATGAGCCCGGTTACACCGTACTCAACAGCTACGTAACTGGTGACAATGTACCTGCAGGTTGGCGCATCAAGGGCGTTGAACTCGTTGCTTCTACCTATCCTGGCGGTGCTGAGGCTGGCGTAAACATCGCTGCTATGCTCCGTCGCGACTCTTGCGTTACCACCGCTGATGGTCACAGCGTATACTTCCTTAACGAAGAAACTGGTGCTAACACCTACTACGTACAGCAGAGCGACCTCAACAACACCAACAACCTCGAGTATGCTACTCCCGGTTCCTACAACACCATCACCATCGACTTCCCCAACCAGCCCGAACTTCTCCCCAATACTGCTTACCGTATCGGTTATCAGCTCGCTGAAAACGGTTACTTCTCTGTAGCAGCAAACCGCAACTTCTACTACACCCTCGACGACACCACCGCTACTTGGTTCGGTCGCGAGCCTGGTATGGAAGGTTACTCCCGCGTTCCTGGCGTTCCTAATCCTTACACCACCCTCATTCTCGATCCTTACGATGCAACTTGGCATTTCTTCAGCTGGGATGCATATCCTATGATTCGTATGATTGTTGGTCCTTACGAGGAGCGTCCTATGACCACCGTTTCCTTCGAATGTGGTGAAAATGGTGCTATCTATGACCTCGGCTACAACGATCTCTGTGGTACTACTCTCGACGTAATTGCTAACTCTTCTCAGACCTACGTATTCGTTCCCGAAACTGGTTACATCATCGACCAGATCTTCGAAAACGGCGAAGTTGTATTCACCAACGACGAATCCGACGAGGATAACTTCATCGAGGGCGAAGCTACCAACCGCTTCTCCATCGGTTCCGATCCTTCTACTATCCGTTGCACCTTCAAGGAATATAGAGAAAGTATCGATCCCGTTGCTGCTAACGTAACCATGAAACTTCAGCCCAACCCCGCTACTTCCGCTACTCAGCTCACCATCGCAGGTGTTGAGGGTATGGTTAACGTAGCTATCATCGACATGAGCGGCCGCGTAATCCGCAACATTAAGATGAATGCTGAAACTGCACAGACCATCGAACTCAATGGTCTTGCTAAGGGTGCTTACTTCGTACGCATCAACAACAGCAACTTCACCAAGGTTGAGAAACTCATCGTAAAATAAGCGATAAATTTCTAAATCTATAAAACAAGGCGACCTTCGGGCCGCCTTGTTTGCTTTTCTTATATCTCTTTTCCTCGATTTGAAGGTCTTAGGTCTATTCTTTCAGTACCCCAGTATGGTCTCCCTGTAATGTAATATGTGCCCTTTCTTTAGTGGTTGTAGCTGCATTCCTTCTCGGCTAGCAACCCTAGATAGGTTCATATTATAGATGTTCATATTTACGCCCAAAATAAAGGTGATACTACTTTTGGGGTCTCTGTTCAACTGGGTTTATGCTTTTGCATATTATTTGACTATTACAGACCATAGTTTATTAGGGTATATTAGTATCAAAACAATTTCCGTAATGAAAGTTTAGCGGACACCAAAAATTCGAAATACAGGTTTGCGAAAAACTCGAACAAGAATAGAAGAGAAGAAAGAGGGAGGGGGTTAAACCCTCCCCCTTTTGTTTAGTCACCGTCGTAACCGCCACCAGTTCCACCGGTAGGTGTATAGGTCTTGATGACGTTGCCGTTGAGCAGGACAGCGCCGAGGTAGAGATGGCCTGCAGCCACGGTAGCCTTGAAGACAGCAACGCTGGAGGTCGATACGGCAGCATCCTTGGTAGCGTCGACATCAACAGCGCTGGTGCCGTTGCTGGTGTCGTACATGCGCAGCTTGACGGGCTGGTTGAAGTTGCTCATGTTGGTACCCTGGATGTTGATGGTCACCTCACCTGCGGAGAGGAGAGTACGGTTTGCAGTGCTCTGGTTAACGGTAGTTGAGCCGCTGGTCAGCGAGAAGCTGCCGCTGGGCACGGCACCGGTCTGCACGTCGCTTCCCTCCTCGATAAATACGCTGGCAGAGCTTTCGCCAGGCTCGAGGAAATGCACGGCCTTGTAACCGCCATAGCTGTCGGCAGCCTTGATGAGCGCCGCGTCGCCGGTCCAGCTGGCGATGACCTGGGCGTTGCTTGCGATGAGGAACTGGGTGCTGACGCGGAGGTCTTCGCCCACGCCACGGCTGTGCACCCAGGCGTATGCGCCCGTTGCGGGAGCCACGCTGCAGCCGAGGTAGTTCACACCGCCGTCGGCCACGGTAGCGAATCCGTAGGAGCCCACGAGGTCGTAGAGCTTGTGGTCGGTGTCGAGCACGTCGAGGGTCACCTCGTAGCGGTTGTTGGTCACCACGGGGATGCCCTGAATGTCGCCGAAGGTGCGGCTGCCCTGGATGAGGGAGAAGAACGAGAGCTGGTCGCCGTTCTCGTAGCCGGGATTGCCGAGCACAGCCTGAGAGAACTGGGCGATGGTGGTGTTGGCGTCGATGGCCAGACTGCCCAGCACGATGTTGGTGTGAGGAATCTCGTTTTCGGTCACGAGGATAGAGTGGAGAGAGCCGCGAGAGATCTGAACGGGAGTTGCCACGCAGGCGCCGAAGTCAGAAGCAGCCTTGGTAAAGTAGATAGGCACAGAGTTGAAGTTGGCCTTCATGAACGCAGACTGAGCTGTCTGGTTGGAAGGGATGTTCTCGAAAGCACCTTCCAAGCTGCGTCCGAAGCTGTTGTAGAGATGAGCGAGGTTGGAAATGCGGAGGTTGACCATGTGCTGGCGCAGGGTCTTCTTTCCGTGGATTTTCTTTACCTTTTCAGATACGATGTATCCGTCTTTGGTGTTGCGGTAGGTGTAGTTGCCTACCGAGCCTGAGATTGAACCGGGAGCGGTTCCGATAATTTTACCCATAATGTAAAAAGTTTTAAAAGTGAAACAAAAAAATATTTAGATCAGTACTGATTTCGTTGTGGCGGGCCTATGTCTATATGCTTTCTTTAGCCCCGGGGGTAAAGGCACCCTAAAGGCACCCTAAAGGCACCCTAAAGGCACTATAGAGCCAGTC
>JAKSMQ010000023.1 GCA_024400565.1 Bacteroidales bacterium | reverse complement strand
ATATATGTATATATAATTATTAATAATATTACTTAATTTATTTATATATTTTTTTCGCTCCGCTTCGCAATTTCACATTTCACATTTCACATTTTTTCGTTTTTTTCAGGCAGTTCGCAAAAAAGACCGAATTTTCGTAAATTCCACCCTCTTTTTCGCAATTTCTCTTTATATATATATTTACGCAGTTAAGGAATGTTAAAATAAACGTAAATCCTTTACCCTTTTGTTAAAGTTTAAGTTAAAAAACATTAACACACTTTGTCGTTGCGTGTTTTTGGCGTATCTTTGCAATCGTTTTCAAAACAGTTGATGCGCTATGAAGATGCTTTATATATATTATTTTTATTTACACTGGTCGTACACTGGTAGTACACTGGTACTACACTGACTATAGCCCCAGGGGTAAAGAAAAGATAAAAGCATAGCTTTGTTACAACGAAATCAGTACTGACCCAAATAATTATTGTTTCACACTCAATTTTTTTCATCATGGGTAAAATTATCGGAACTGCTCCCAGTTCAATCTCAGGCTCGGTAGGCGACTCTTCTCAACAGCAACATTATCAAGGCCTATGCACCTACCTGTGGAATTGGAGGCGGTTACGACGGCAACTAAACAAGGAGGCCTCCTTCTTATCCTCCCCTCTTCATTTTCTTTTCTCTTCATTTTTCTCTTGAAAGAGTGAAGCGAAGCCCCAGGGGCTTTGCGATAGGCGAAGCTGGAGAATAAAAGCAAAGAGTTCAAGGCTGAGCATCCGAAGGCTAAAAATGAGCACAGAGTCCTAAAGTTCAAAAACTCAATCTTTTGTCAGCAACCATCACAAATCCCTTTCTTCCAAACCTCTGATGTATTCCAAAACCCCTCCCAGGTAATGTTCAGACAGTTTGAACTTCTTAACGGCCTTCGTCCTCATTTTCTTAACGCCTTCTCCCGCAAGGCCGGGATTTGTGGGATTTAAAAATCCTTACTTAAAATCCTAATAGAAAAATAGGGAGGGAAAATCTTTTTCAGATGGTCGTCGCTACGCTCCTCAAAATCCTTACAAAAATCCGTATAAAAATCCATACTAAAAAAGAGGGGTCGACAAATAAGATTTTTAGTTTGGGATTTTTCGAAGCCAACAGCATACGACAACAAGCAACCCGGGTTTATTTAGGTTTATCGCCTTTGGCGGGGCTTGGCAGATATGGGGACTTATTTGGATGAGAGCTTGCTCTCGGGCAAATATGGGCTCATATATGTCGAAGATGCGAAGCAGCTTCGAAAAGAAGCCTTGCCAAAGGAGGTTTATCTTGGTTTGTGTTTAAAAAAGGCCCCACAAGGATCCCGGTTTGTGTTAAAAAAAACTAAACAACCAATATTAAAACAGCTAAAAAAATTCAGTTCCTCAGCGGTTAGCCGAAAAAGGTGAAAAGTGAAATGTGAAATTGCAATGTAGAATGATTTTTCGCTACGGAAAGACCTTGACGGCCTCTCCGTTTTGTTTATTGTTAGGTATGTCTATTACTTATACGCAGGCGTGGCAATGCTCTTCCTCTGGGAGTAGTGTCGTGCTGTCTGTCGTAGCCAAGCTTATTTGATACTCGGAAAAATCGGCACATCTAAGGTCTGCACCTCTGAGGTCTGCGCCTTCGAGTTTTGTGTCTCTTAGATATGCAAATGTCAACTTCCAACCTCTAAGATCTGCATTTCTCAGGTCAAGTTCCGATAGTTTTGCAAACCTTGTGTCATCACCCTCTACAGTTGCGATAGTTTCTCCTTGTATGTTCTTTATCTCTATCATATTCAAGTGCAAAGATACGAAATTTGTAACAAATAGCAAAATATTTCTTCATTTTCTTGTCCCTGTAGATTCCAGACCAAAATGCAACTACTCCTGCAAATGTAGAAAAAATTCTTGATACGGCAACTTGAAACCAATCTTTTTTCTCGTGCTTTTCTTTCTCAAAAGTTGCATTTCTTATTGGAACTTAGGATATTATTGACAAAGAATCAACTTACACCAGTTATAGGTCTGAAGATAATCAACCATTTTTAAGGGAGCCACCAGCTGCTGATCGCTTCGCCCCGCAAGGGGTATCGGGACGTCTGTTACACCACAAAAAGAACACCCCCAAAAACACCCCAAAAAGGTGAAATTTTTCGTAAAAAAAGGCAAAATGGATTTACTCCGAAAAGTATTAAAAAGTCTAAAAAGGTGAAAAGTGAAATGGTGAAATTGCAATGCAAACGCATTTTGAATGAGCCGGCCTGCAGCCGTGCGCCTGCGGCTATCGGAGTTCTCTACGGGAAGCCATCTCCATACCGGAAAGAAAATAATATTCCTCCAACACAATATTTCCCTACGGATGGCGTTATTATTAATTATAATGAGAAACAAGTTAAATATCGCGATATTTCTGCCTTTGCTGATGCTGGCTTCGATGGCGATGGGACAGGGAACCCTTCGCGGTAAGGTAGTGTCGGACAAAGGTGTGGCCGTGGAGCTGGCTAACGTGGTGCTTCTCGACCACACACCCACCATCGGCGTTTCGACCGACAAGAGGGGATTCTTCTCGCTACAGCTGCCATCGGACAAGAAACTGACCCTGCGAATAAGCAGCGTGGAGTACCCTACCTTCGACATTGAGATAAAGCTGAAGAAAGGTGCCATCCTCGACACCACTCTCCGCTTTGCGGCCTCGGTGGTGAACCTGGAGGGAGTGATCGTGCACGGAGAGAAAGACCGCACGACAGCCTTCACGGAGATAGGTACCGAAGAGATGGAGAAGATAGCAGGCCCCAGCAACGGAGTGGAGGCCATCATCAAAACACTGCCCGACGTGCAATCGAACAACGAACTCTCGTCGACCTACTCGGTGAGAGGCGGCTCGTTTGACGAGAACCTGGTGTATGTGAACGACGTAGAGGTGTTCCGACCCATGCTGATACGCAGCGGACAGCAGGAGGGAATGAGTATCATTAACCCCGACATGGTGGACCAGATACGCTTCTCGCCCGGAGGATTCGAGGCCTCGTATGGCGACAAGATGTCGTCGGTTCTCGACCTCACCTACGCCCGTCCTTCCGAATTCAAGGCCAAGGTGTCGGCGAGCCTGCTGGGAGCAACAGCCTCGGTGCAGGGAACCCTGGGCAAAGAGGAGCGGCTGGCCTATGCGGCAGGATTCAGGCAGCACTCCAACAGCTACCTCTTCAGGTCGCTCGACACCCGCGGCACCTACCAGACCAACTACACAGACTTCCAGACGCTGCTCTTCTACCGTGTGAACGACAAGACGGAGATCTCTGCCCTGGGCATCTTCTCGCGCAACATATACGGCCTTATTCCCGAATCGCAGACTACCCTAACGGGCGGATTCTTCGAGACAATGGAATTCCAGGGCTATTTTGACGGCCAGGAGCAGGACCGCTATCGTACCGCTCTGGGCGCTGTAACACTCGACTACCGTCCCAGCGACGCGTGGAGGGTGAGATGGATAAACTCGGTGCAGCAGAACGTGGAACGGGAGATCTACGACATACAATGCCAGTACTGGCTCTACGAAGTGAATATCGGCGCCACCAACGAGGAAGACCGACGCTTTGAACGCGGCGTAGGCACCTACCTGGAACATGCCCGCAACTACCTCACGTCGACAATACTGTCGTCGGAACTGAAAGCCACCCGGCTGGCCGAAAGAGGCAAGTGGGACATGGGGCTGAAGGCACAGCGGGAGATTGTGAACGACAAAGTAAGAGAATGGCGCTGGATAGACTCGGCCGGCTTTGCCTACCCGCCATCGGACCACGGCACGCCAGGCGACCCCACGAACGAGCCTCAGGCTCCTCTGCTGCAGAATTTCTGCACAGCCCACAACGGAATTGCAACCAACAGATACCTGGCCTACGTGCAGCACAGCCGCGAGATTGTCACCGAGAAGAGAGACTACATCATTCAGGCAGGTGTTCGCGGACAGATCTATTCGCTCTATGCCCTGCCCTACTCTACGGGTAACTGGGAGAGTTTTGAGATAGCGGACGCCTCATCGCTGGAAGGCTACCAGCTGATGAAGAACGACTTCATCATCTCGCCCCGTGCCAGCCTCAGTATCCGTCCTCACGGCAAAAACGACGTAACCTACCGACTGGCTGCAGGCATCTATCAGCAGCCGCCCTTCTACAGAGAATACCGCCACGACGACGGCAGCCTGAATTTCAACCTCAAGCCTATGACCTCGTACCAGGTGATGGGAACCTCGGACTGGAACTTTACACTCAAAGACCGCCCCTGCCATCTCACCACCGACCTCTACTATAAGTATATCGACAACCTGGTGGCCTACCGCATAGACAACCTGCGCACCCGCTATGACGCCACCAACGACGCCAGGGCCTATGCCACCGGTCTCTCCCTGCGACTGAGCAGCGAACTGGTGAAAGGACTGGAATCGTGGGCAAGTCTGTCGCTGATGCAAACCCGGGAAGATCTGCTTGGCGACACGCTGGGATGGCTGGCACGCCCAACCGACCAACGATTCTCGCTGAAGGTATTCCTTCAGGATTACGTGCCCTCCTTCCCTTTCTGGAGGATGAGCCTCAACCTGGTGTTCGGAAGCCGTATGCCCTACACCTCGCCCCGCCAGAAAGACCGCTCCGAGACCTTCAGAATGCCAGCCTACTACAGAATAGACTGGGCCAACACCATAGAGTTTGCCAAATTCGACCGATTCAAGAACTCGGCATTCTTCCGCCATGTGAAGGACCTGAACCTGACGGTAGAGGTGTACAACCTGCTCGACTACCACAACGCTGTATCGTACACCTGGGTAGCCGACTACAACGACGCTCCATACAAGATACCCAACTACCTCACAGGAAGACAGATAAACCTCAAGCTATCGCTACTGTTCTAAACTGAAAACAAGCACAACCATGAATATAGACATCGAATCGCTCAAACCACAAACCACTACACTCTCAAACGGCCAGACGCTGTTTCTCTTCCCCGACCCCTCGCTTGAGATCATCAAGTTGGACTTCGGCTTTGAAGCAGGATCGGCCTACCAGGAACGGATGCTTGTTTCGGGCTTTGCCAACAGCCTTATCAGCGAAGGCACCCGTCACCATACAGCAGACGAGATAGCTGAATTTCTCGATTTCAGAGGAATTGCTCTCGACAAGAATATTGATACTTATGTAGCTAATTTCTCGGTATATATGCTCAAGAAATATGCAGCAGACCTGTTTCCGCTGGTGCACGAAATGCTGACCGAACCCGCATTCTCGCAGAAGGAGTTTGATGTGCTGTTCGGCAAACGACGCCAATTGCTGATGGACAGCATGCAGAAGGGACGCTACGTTGCTCGCAACATCTTCTTCGAACAGCTGTTCGGCAAGGACCATCCACAAGGAAAATTCGCACAGATAAGCGATTTCGAGACACTGAAGAGAGACGATGTGGAAGCGTTCTTCTATAAGAACTACAACCTGTCGCAGGCCGAATGCGTCCTATCGGGAGGCTATGACGACGAGACAGTAAAGCTGCTGGATCAGATATTCGGTCACCACAGCATGAGTCCCGGAAACCAACGTCCGCAACCCAATACGGCCATCCACCCGGACTTTACCCCCTGCCATCATACCTTGCCTACTGCTGTGCAGAGCACCCTTCGCATAGGCGGTTTCATTCCCTACAAGTGGGACAGCATAGAATTTGCCCGCACCCTTATACTCAACACCATATTGGGCGGCTATTTCGGTTCGCGCCTCATGCAGAACATACGCGAAGAGAAGGGCTATACCTACGGCATCTCCTCGGCCATTCAGATGCTCAGAGAGGGCTGTCTGTTCCAGGTGATGAGCGACGTAGGAGCCGAGGTAATCCAGCCCGCCATCGATGAGGTATACAAGGAGATGGAGCGACTCTGCAACGAGCCTGTGTCCGAGGAGGAGATTGAGCGAGTATGCAATTTTCTCGAAGGCGACTTCATACGCAGCATAGACGGAATATTTGAACGCAGCGAACGCTTCCGCCAGATGTCGGCTTCGGGCATTAACGAGGATTTTACCCGCAACTATTTCGAAGCCATCAGAAGTACAACTCCCGAGCAGTTGCAGGCAATTGCAAAGAAACTGTTTGTCAGAGAGAACCTGCTGGAAGTGGTTGTCGGACCGGAAAAGAAATAAGACCATGAACAAGCAGTCGTTTTCGGGCCATCTGACCGCCTTTGCCACCTACGCCATCTTCGGATTCAACATCATTTTCTGCAAGGGAATAGCTAGTGCAGACTGCATAGCCCCCATTGCGCTTACCACCATGCGCGCTATAGGAGCAACGGCTCTGTTTTGGACACTCTCGCTCTTTCTGCCCAAGGAAAAGGTGGAACGCAAAGATTATCTGCGGATACTCCTGGCATCAATGATGGGGCTCTTCATTCCGCAGCTTACCTTCCTCTCGGCCTGTGAGCATACCACCACCATCGATACCTCTATTCTCTCGTCGCTGACTCCTATTATGACCATGTTTGTGGCGGCTATCTTTCTCAAAGAGCCTATCACTCTGAAGAAGGCCGGCGGAGTAGCCATCAGTTTCGGAGGCGTGATATTGCTTATACTCAACTCGGTGAGAGCGACAGGAGGTGTTGACCACACCGACCCGATAGGCGTGCTCCTGCTTATTCTCAACACCTTTACTTTTGCGATGTATCTGGGTATTTTCCGTCCGCTGGTTTCAAAATACAGCGTGGTTACCTTTATGAAATGGGCCTTTCTGTTTGTAATATTCGAGTCGTTGCCCTTATCGATAGGAAGTCTGACAAAGACAGATTTCGGAATGATTCCCGGCGATGTATGGTGGAAGATAGGCTACCTCATCTTCTTTGCCACCTTCCTGGCCTATTTCCTATTGCCTATGGCGCAGAAACGCATACGTCCTACCCTGATCAGCCTCTACGGCTATCTGCAGCCCATCATAGCCACAATCGTTGCCATCTGCATAGGAACCGACCTCATGACCTGGCAGAAAGGATTAGCTGTGATAATGGTAATCGCCGGACTGACCATAGTAAACAACAGCCGTGCAGCTAAACCGGCTGAGTCAAAGGAATAATTCCTGTAAAAAATAAGAAAGATTGAGATTGAGGACTTGTCTCAATAGAGTATCAGTCCTAACGCTCCCGACATCAGGATAAGCGCGATAGGGCCAGGTCGCCTACTGCCTTCTTTCTTAGGCCAGACGGAGAGAAGGAATACGGCAAGGCAGATGACAACTGAGATAAAGACCTGACGGAGATCCGAGCCGAAGTTTGCCCCATTGAGAAGGGTTAGAGCGGCCGAAGCAATAAGGCCGACAATAACCAACCGCAACGTCGCCAACACCCTTTGGACTACGGGATTATCCTTATAGCAAAGCAGAAATCTGTAGACTATCAAGGTTAGAGCCACAGGCAACAGGACTACTGCAAACGAAGCAACCAGAGCCCCAAGTACAGCCCAAGGCTGAGAGTAGCCTGCGCTGAAGACGGCTTCATAACCGGCATAAGTCGCAGTATTGATGCCGATAGGGCCGGGAGTCATCTGGGAGATAGCCACCAGGTCTGTGAACTGCTGGGTAGAAAGCCAATGATACTTGCCTACAACCTCGTTCTCGATAAGCGCAATCATGGCATAGCCTCCACCGAAAGTGAAGATGCCAATCTTGAGAAACACGAGAAAGAGTTGAAGAAATATCATACTAACGGACCGATTGGAATTAAGTTTATTTATTCTTCGTAATCACGGACGGCAGGAAAATGCCCAGCAGCACGCCAGCCAGGATAACCCATACGGGCGAGATAAAAAAGATCAGGACTACAGCCAGGATGGGAATCCAGCAGTTGCGCCACGAGAGCTTTGCTGTTTTGGCCAACCGGAATACCGGAGCTGCAATAAGAGCCACCACAGCAGGACGGATTCCCTTAAAGACATTCTCTACGTATACATTATCCTTGAACTGACTGAACAGCATCGCCAGCAGCAGAATACACACAACAGGAACAAGAACATTGCCCACAATGGCGCAGACTGCACCCATGAATCCGCGAAGCTTATAGCCCACCGATGTTGCCATATTGACGGCAAAGACTCCAGGCATAGCCTGAGCCAGCGCCAGCATATCAAGAAACTCTTCCCGGGAGAGACACTTGCGCTTTGCGACCAACTCCTCTTCCATGAGTGGAATCATAGCATAGCCACCACCAATAGTGAAGGTGCCTATCCGGAAAAAAGATGCGAAGAGTTGCAGACATGTCATAACAAAATAACTGAGCATCCCTCAATTTATTGTAATGAGGGTAACATTTTTTAGCATAGAAAAGCACAACAATCTTCTGTTGAATCCAAAATATTTCGTATATTTGCAATCGTGTACGCAGCAAAGGAAAGAATGGCAACAATTCGCAGAATCAGTAATTTGCAGAGCCATTCTAACTTTTCTGTAAAAAAATATTTAGTAACAATAAATAAAAACAGATGTCAAGATTTCTCTTTTTCGGCATTTTTCTGCTCTTCATCTTCGTTATGCTGGCTCTGGACTTGGGCGTTTTCCACAAGAAGGACCACGAAGTAAAGATGAAGGAAGCTGGATTCTGGACAGCAATATGGATTGTCCTATCGATGGTACTTGCGCTTTTTATTCGACTGAAAGGAGAATGGATGCTGGGCATAAGCGACAACGAAGGGCTGCTGGCTTACCTTAAGGAATACCACCTGGAAGGAATCATAGATGCCACCAACTCGTTTGCATCTAATCTCGACCTGCTGAGGAAAGAGCTTTTCTCACAATATCTGGCCGGTTATTTTCTTGAAGAAAGCCTTTCCATCGACAATATCTTCGTAATGATAATGATATTCGTAAGCTTCGGCATACAGAAGGAATACTACCATAGAGTGCTCTTCTGGGGCATTATGGGAGCTATTATTCTGCGATTTGTCTTTATCTTTGCGCTGGGCTCGATTGTAACTAAGTTCTCCTGGGTATTGGCTATCTTCGGCGTTATCCTTATCTGGAGCGGTATCAAGATGTTCAGAAAGAAAGACGACGAGAATATTGATACTGAGAACCACCCCGCTGTCCGCTTCTGTTCTAAATATTTTCGTGTAACACCCAAGATGGATGGCCACAATTTCTTTACTAAGATTGACGGCAAGAAATACATCACTCCCCTATTCATTGTTCTGATTGTTATCGAATTCAGCGATATTATCTTTGCCGTTGACTCTATCCCGGCTGTATTCTCTGTTACGACAGATCCCTTTATCGTATACTTCTCGAACATCTTCGCCATCATGGGTCTGCGCTCTCTATTCTTCCTGCTCAGCAACATAAAAGATATGTTCTGGTTGCTCAGCTATGGTCTGGGAGCTTTGCTGACCTTTATCGGCGTAAAAATGATTATTGCTGAATTTCTGAACATACATATTTCAACCGGAATATCACTATGCGTCATTCTCGGCATACTGCTGTTCAGCATCCTCTTCAGCATTATCTTTCCGCAGAAAGACAAAGAAGTAGCCAATCAATAAACCCGAAATAAACATCTAAACTTAACTAATAATCACAACAACAATGACACTTCCTCTTATCATTCTCGCTATTCCCAACAGCGCCAAGACTGTTATCATGATTGTACTCATGATTCTTGTTTTCTATTTCTTCCTTATCCGCCCTCAATCTCAGCAGCGTAAGAAAGAGCAGGAATATCGTGACAGCCTTAAGAAAGGTGACAGAGTGATGACTCTTGGTGGTATTCACGGAACCATCCACAACACTATGCCCGGTTTCGTAGAACTTGAAGTAGCTCCTGGTGTTCGCATGAAAGTCGGCAAAAGCAACATTACCCCCATCCCCACCCCAAAAGAAAAGAAATAAACAGCAATGGAGTCAGGCTCCAACATATTTAGACGTAGTCTGCTTCTCGTAGCGGGAATCTTTATTATAGGCATCGGAGTAGCCCTAAGTATTCGCAGCGACTTAGGAATTACGCCTATAACATGTCCCCCGCTTGTTTTCAGTCTGAGGTTTCCCGCAATCACAGTGGGTCAGTTTACCATTATGATGCATTTCCTCTTTGTGGGAATACAGATTGCATTACTCAGGAAGAATTTTGAGAAGAAGCAGCTGATTCAATTGGTGTTGGCATTCCTTTTCGGCTATTTTATCGATTTCGGAATGCTGATTACCCAGACACTCATACCTACCAACTATCTGCAGCAGCTGCTACTGATGGTAGCCGGAGTAATAGTTACTGCTATTGGAGTGGTAATGGAGGTGAGAGCAAATCTCATATTCATCGCTGGAGAAGGTCTTATGATGGCCATCAGCCAGGTTTCACGCCATCCATACGACAGAGTAAAGATATGGGTAGACTGCTCCCTATTGGTTATTGCCATAGTCTTTTCGCTCTGGTTCTTCCAACGGATAGAGGGAATCAGAGAAGGAACCATTATCAATGCATTGGGTGTCGGCTGGGTGATGATTGTTATCAATAAACTATTCCCAGAGAAGAAAGTTCAACAGACAATTCCAGATTAACATTTCCTTTCTACAAAGTATGCTGTTTAGACATTCTAAACAGCATATTTAGTCCTATTAAACAGCATGGTTAGGGGACATAAACAGCATAGTAACATAATACCAACCGAGAATAAAGCCTTGCAACCTGCCTTCCTGGAAGTTGTATCATGCTAATTAAAGGAAGTCATCCCATAGTTTCTATCTTACCCTTGTGGGAAATTAGATTAATAAAACATTGTCTATACCGAGTGAGAGTGGTACTATTATACTATGAACCTTGAATCTAACATCTCCTGGCGATAAGATAATATACTTTCAAGAACACACGTTTCTCCGCTAGGAAGGATTCCTCTTAATAGCCAATAATGCACGATAGAAACAACAGACTAGAAACAAAGAAGATTTCTAGTTGCTTATTTTACTTAGGAAAACGGGTAGAGAGTCTTGCTATTTGGGGGTTATCGGATACCCAACTTAGCAAGATAATGCTGATTATGACTCTTGACCAAAGCCTGTTTGATAGCAGGATGCAACTCTCGCTTATAATAGAAGAAGAGTAGATTCTGCTCTTTCTTCTCGTTAGGATGAGTCGCAACATAGATAGGCTGCATCGTTTCAGGGTTAATACCCGTGTAATACATCTCTGTTGCAAGCGTCATAGGTGTGGGAGTAAAATCTTGAACCTGCTCAAGTCTATAACCCAGCTTCTTCATCTGGACAGCCAAATCTGCCATATCGCTGAGTCTGCACCCAGGATGAGAAGAGATGAAATAAGGAATAAGCTGATAGCGCAATCCTGCCTGGCGACATATTTCATCGAAATCGCGTTTGGTACGAATGAAAAGATCGAAAGACGGCTTGCGCATAATCTTGAGAACCTCGCTGGAGGTATGTTCGGGAGCCACTTTGAGTCGGCCACTCACATGGTGCAGAACAACCTCTTTGAAATAGCGGAAGCCTCCATTACGCTCAGTAAAAAGGTCGTAACGGATACCACTTCCGATAAAAAGGTGCTTCACCTTAGGATGAGAAGACACCTTTTTGTAGAGATCTACAATATGACTATGGTCGCTCTGTAGGTTGGCACAATGGTTGGGTTGAATGCAAGAGTATCTGGAGCACTTCTTGCAAAGCTCTTTATCCTTTCCCTGCATGCGGTACATATTGGCGGAAGGACCTCCCAGATCGCTGATGGTTCCATGGAAATCGGGCATAGAAACCACAAGTTCCAGCTCTTTGAGAATACTTTCTTCGCTACGCGAAACTATCTGTTTACCCTGATGGGCGCTAATTGTACAGAAGGAACAGCCTCCAAAACATCCTCTATGACTATTGATAGAATGTTTAATCATCTCGAAAGCAGGAATAGGACCACGTTTCTTATACTTGGGATGAGGCTGACGGAGATAAGGAAGGTCGAAGGATGCATCTATCTCATCCTGAGTAAAGGGCATATCAGGAGGATTGACTACAACCCACTTATTGCCATGCGGCTGAATGAGAGTGGATGCTATTATCTTGTTACTCTCCTTTTCAATATGATGAAAGTTCTCAGCATGTTTGCGTTTCGACTTCTGACACTCTTCAAAACTATGCAGCCAGATAGCTCCTTCTATCTGAGGTTTCTTATCTGTAATGTATGCCTGTTGAGGCAACTGCTGCAACGACTCGATAGATTCTCCGCAATCTATCATCTGAGCCATCTTTACTATCAGTTTCTCACCCATTCCGTAAGTAAGAATATCGGCTGGAGTATCAGCCAGGATAGAAGGAAACAGCTTGTCGTCCCAATAATCATAATGAGCCAGACGACGCATAGATGCCTCTATGCCACCAATAAGAACTGGAACATTGGGATATTGTTGTTTGAGAATGCGAGAATATACATAAGTAGCTCTATCTGGACGAAATCCCGATTCTCCGCCAGGGGTATAGGCATCATCGTGACGCAGACGACGGGCTGCGGTATAGTGGTTGACCATACTATCCATACAGCCTGATGTTACACAGAAGAATAGTCTGGGGGCACCAAACTTGCGGAAATCGCGCAAATCATCACGCCAGTTAGGTTGTGGGATGATAGCCACACGATAACCGGCAGCCTCAAGAGAACGACCGATAACAGCGGTTCCGAATGAAGGATGATCCACATAAGCATCACCCGATACTATGATAACATCGACTTCTGACCAGCCCAGACGCTTGACTTCTTCTAATGTAATAGGGAGAAAATGCATTAATGTGTAGATATAATTGCTGTAATCGGATAGATTTTCCTATGAGTTCTTGTCTATAAAGTATAATGTTCCAGCACAGGAGGAGTGGGCTGCAAATCGTAGTAGTCCATAGAGCTGATGGGTATACGGAAATAAACCATTGCTCTATAGTCGGAGTATAACCTCTTCAGAATGTCATTTCCGTTGTATATTTCCTGACTCGTTGTATCATCTACATCAAAGTGTGCCTCACCTTTCACTCGGACTGACAGGTCTCCCTCCATAGCCAGAAGCTCGACAGCAGGATTCTGCTGCAGTTGAAAGTAGACTTCTTTCTTGGCTGAAGTAGCAAAAAAGAGATCATTATCCCTACGTTTCATTATCTGAAACACACGTATCTGAGGGCGATTGTCTCCTACTGTAGCAAAGGCTACATCGCGATGAGTATCAAGAAAATCCAACGCTTTCTGCATAATAGAATATGAAATAGAAGAAGGGCGACCGCAATGAGCCGCCCTTTCTATAGGTAATAATTATTATTCCTGAATAGCTTTGATACCGGGAAGAACTTTCCCTTCAAGATATTCGAGCATAGCACCACCACCGGTAGATACATAGCTCATCTGGTCGGCAATACCCATCTGCTTAACAGCAGCCACGCTATCGCCACCACCTACTGCTGCAAAGCAACCCTGCTTGCAAGCTTCGGCAACATAGGTAGCAATCTCTTTGGTTCCATTAGCAAAAGCAGGAATCTCAAATACACCCGCAGGGCCATTCCATAGAATAGCTTTGCTCTGCATAATCACATCGCGAAGCATCTTGCAGCTGTCAGGACCTATATCCATACTCTCCCAATCAGCGGGAACTTCGCCGGCGGGAACAATCTTGGTATTGGCATTATTGGAGAAATCATCAGCGATAAGACTGTCGGTAGGAATAAAATATTTCACACCCTTGGCGTCCATACGCTTCATCAAATCAAGAGCGAGATCCATCTTATCATCCTCACAGATGCTCTTTCCGATCTGTCCGCCCATAGCCTTAGTAAAGGTATAACGCATACCTCCGATGATAACGATGTTGTCTACCTTATTGAGAAGGTTTTCGATAATACCAATCTTGCTGCTTACCTTAGAGCCACCGATGATAGCGGTAAAGGGACGTGCGGGATTCTGCATCAGCTTCTCAAGGTTGCGGACTTCGTTTTCCATAAGGAATCCGAAATATTTGTCATTGGGGAAGAAACGGGCGATGACGGCGGTAGAGCTATGCTCGCGGTGTGCTGCACCGAATGCATCGTTGATGTAGCAATCGCCCAGTTTGGAGAGTTGTTCTGCTAATTCAACGCCACCCTTGGTTTCTTCGGGATAGAAACGGATATTTTCGAGGAGCATTACCTCACCACCTTTGAGGGCCTGAGCCATCTCACTTACCTTAGGACCAAGAAGTTCCTGGGTAAATACTACGGGACGTCCGATGAGTTCTTCCAGATGTTTTGCTACAGGAGCAAGAGACAGATCTGCATCAAAACCACCCTTGGGACGACCAAAGTGAGCCATAATAATAATAGCTGCACCATCGTTGAGTAGTTTGGTGATAGTGGGGAGAGACTCGCGCATACGAGTGTCATCGGTAATGTTCTTATTTTCGTCAACGGGCACATTAAAGTCCACGCGGAGAAGTACCTTACGGCCTGCGAAATTAATGTCTTTGATTGATTGCATGGTTAATTGTTATTTTATGTAATAATGTATTGATGTTTATTCTAAGTATTGCTATTCCTGGTTATTCTGCCTCGGGTTCTTCTACTGCCATACCAATATATAATGAAGTAAGCATGGTGAATACATAAGCCTGAATATAGGCTACAAGGCATTCGAGTGCGCTGATAAATACAGACAATAGAACTGATATCACACTAATCGAACCACCTACTGCAGGACCAAAAGTATTGGAAAGGATAAAGATAATGACTACGAAGCCCAGGATAACGATATGCCCTGCTGTCATATTGGCAAACAGACGTATCATCAGCACAATAGGCTTGGTAAACACACCTATCAGTTCCACTACAGGCATCAGTGGGAAAATCTTCAGCCAAGCGGGGACTCCTGGTGTATTAAAAATATCCTTCCAGTAGTGCTTATTGCCGCTGAGGTTGCATATCAGGAATGTAATGAGAGCCAATACTCCTGTCACAACAATATTGCCGGTAATATTGGCACCTGCGGGGAAGAATGGTATAATGCCCAATATGTTACAGAAAAAGATAAAGAAGAATAGGGTCAGAAGGTAGGGCAAGTATTTTTCGTACTTGTGACCTATCATGGGTTTAGCCATATCGTCGCGAACATGACAGACCAGCATCTCTACCAGAGACTGTACACCCTGAGGAGCTTCGGTGCCACGCTTCTTATACTGTCGGGCAGAATAGAGTACAATAGCTATCAGAAGAGCCACAGCTATCATGATAGCAGCAGGAATCTTGGAGATAGAGAGGTCGATAGGTTTCTTCTGGGAACCGTCTTCGTTCAGGATAATGTTACCCTCTCCGTCCACACAGACTATCTCTTCTTTCTCCTGTCCGCCGCCTATCAGGGCATAACCTTTATAGGTTGCATGTCCATGATGGAAACGGCTGCTCATAAACATATCCACATGGCCATCGTTTATGAGAATAATGGGCAGAGGAATAGCCACAGCATGTTCTACTCCCTGCTTATCGTAGTAGTCAAAGAGATGCCACGAATGGATGTCTGCAATGTGTCCGATAATCACAGCACCGGGATTTAACGATCCTTCAGCGTCCTCCGTAACCTGTGATACCGATGAAGTATCGGTTGGGGAAGAGACATCTTCGTTAGCCATCATAGGCATAGTAACAGCCATAATGGTTAGAAGTATCATGGTATGAATCAATTTTTTCATTACTCAGTATTGAAGGTGTTAATCTCTCAGACTACCGCCTTTGAGGCCGAAGCCTCAAAGGTTGTCAGTCTTAGAAGTGTTGTTGAAGATATCTATCTGCATCGAATCGAAGATATCCAGCTGGTTTTTGGAAGTAGGATCTGGCATATTGGCAGCCACCTCCTTCAGTCCTTCTTTTACGAGATGACGAAGGGCGACAGCCCGGGTTAAGCCTTCCTGCTCTGCAAAACGCTGCAATACAGCAAGATCGCGATGAGACAGAGTCATCGACACTTTCTTGCCTTTGCTGAACTTCTTCTGCTTTGATACAGGTCTATTCATCTTATTGTCAGATACTAGATATTATTGTGCAAACATATACGAATAAGGAGCGATGAGATCTTCTGCCTTCTTGGCAAGAGCCTCGTCCTTAAATTGTTTACGAGCATAGTCAGCCAGGGTGTAGAGAATACTGCAATCTTCCTGCAACTGGTGACGTGTTCCCTGAGCGTAGTTACGATTCTTGGAACTCTGGTACTGAGCCACGTAGGCCAGATCCTGCTTATAATATTCGTAGACGTCATTCCAGATCTCGAGCGCCTTCTCTTTTCCGAATGCTGCATTATATACATTAATATAGTATATGCAATACTTATCGTGGGGGAAGTTGGTCTTGGGGAAGTTCTTGTCAGCTATTTCAAGAATTGTGCGGGCCTTGGCTGTATCATTCTTAAAGAGGAGCTCTTCAGCCATAGTGATGAAATTCTGACGCTGAACGACACCCATATTATTCGAGATGGGATCCACATAGATGTTGGCAGCCAGATTACCCCAAGCGAGAGGAGTCTTGGTCTTGCCATCACCATAGCCATTCACGAAATAATCGTAGCTGTTGTCGGTATAAGGAATGTGGGCACGGGTATCGGGGCGAGTCTGGAAAGGAACAATCTTGTATACCAGACCGTCTTGCATGCAGTAGGTCTCCACGATGGGGAACGCATCCTTGATATGACCGGGACCCATTACATAGAGGTCGCGCTCGAAATGATTGGTTCCTATCAGGTCGAGCATCATAAGGGTGTGACGATACAGCTGACCGGAGTTGATGGTGAAACGGATCACAGAGTCGATTTCGTTAGCAATATCTGCAGGTATTACACCCTTTTCTACCAGTTTCTTCTTGTCGATAGTAATCTTGAAGTTCTTGGTGGGGAGATAATACATCTGCTCGGTCTTACCGCCATAGCTTACGGTGGTGGTAAAACGCTCTTTGTGGTCGCGGAGCAGTTTAAGCATATCTTCGACCTCAAGATAATCCTGTGTACCATTGGCATTAATCAGGATGGCATCGTGACCCAGACCATAGAATTCCTCATAAGGCAGCGTGAGCTTGATAGGATCACTTTCATAGAGCTTGTTGTAAAGCTGCTCTATGTACCAATGCATACCTGAGAGAGTGTAGTTGAGCATACGTACATCGGTACGGAAGCCTTCTACCTCCTGAGCATACCACAAGGGGAATGTGTCGTTATCGCCAAACGAAACGAGAATACCCTGCTTGTTGAGGTTGCCCATATAGTTCTTGGCGAAGTCGCGGGCAGCAGTCTTCTCCGAACGGTCATGATCGTCCCAGTTCTCGGCACACATACGAACGGGAACAGCCACAAAGCAGAGTGCAAATACAGCCACATTTACGGCCATACGAACCTTCTCGTTCTTGACGAGTTTGCCAATCCAATCGCAGAGAGCCATCACGCCGAGTCCGATCCATACCGCATAGAAATAGAAGGAACCCACAAAGGCATAGTCACGCTCACGGGGCTGACGGGGAGGCATATTAAGATAGATAGCAATTGCCAGACCGGTCATAAAGAACATGATGAAGTTGACAAATGCACCACGTCTGTCTTCTTTGCAATGGAAAGCGAGACCGATGATACCAAGCAGCAAGGGAAGAAGGAAATAGGTATTTCTTGCCTTATTGGCCTTCATATTGTCGGTAATGTTATCCTGGGGACCCAGACGCATGGCATCAATGAACTTGATACCGCTAATCCAGTTGCCGTTCATATAATCGATAGAACCGTCATCGTTGAAATGATGTCCCTGAATATCATTCTGGCGACCGGCAAAGTTCCACATAAAGTAGCGCCAGTACATCCAGCCCAGCTGATAGCGGTTGAAATATTTCAAGTTCTGGCTCATCGAAGGTTTCTGACCTGCCGAGGGGCCGCCTTCTGCCCAGAGTTTGTAGAACTGGGGATGCTGGCGGGACTGGGACTCATCGTTGCTGTACATGCGGGGGAAAGCTCCACAATGCTGCTTGTTGTAGACAGGAGTCTGAGCATGTGCCTTGGCAATATAGACATCCTTGCCGTTTTCGTCTTTACCCTTTACATATTTGGTATAGCCCTCGTCGTTGCCGATAGGATAGCCTGCGGTATAGTACTGACCATAGAGCAGAGGAGTCTGACCATACTGCTCGCGGCCCAGGTATGCGCGCAAAGCCACAGCATCCTTGGGAGCATTCTCGTTGAGAGGAGTATTGGTGTTGGAACGGATAACGAGGATGAAGAAAGTGCTGTATCCGATTACAAGCATCAGGAATCCGAGGATGGCGGCGTTGATGACGGGCTTGTTCTTTTTCTTTGTGCCAGTATACCAAAGGCCCCATACTATTGCCGCAGCAATCAGCAGGAAGTAAACGATGGTACCTGTGTTGAACCCCATATGGAGAGTATTTACAAAGAATACGTCGAACGAACTGCTGAGGTTTACTATGCCAGGGATAATACCCCAAAGCACTACAGCAAGGATTACCAATGAGATTATGCCACTAAGGATAAATCCTTTGGCTGTTGTCTGTTTCCATTTTTTGAAATAAACAACATAAACAATTGCGGGAATGGTCAAGAGGTTGAGTAGGTGGACACCGATAGCCAATCCTACAAGGAAGCAAACCAAGATGAGCCAACGCAGAGAATGAGGATCTTCGCTTTGCTCTTCCCATTTCAGGATAGCCCAAAATACTACAGCCGTAAAGAACGACGACATAGCATATACTTCACCTTCGACAGCAGAGAACCAATAAGTATCGCTGAAGCAATATGCCATAGCGCCTACGATGCCCGAGAAGAACAAAGCCCAGGTGCGAGGATTTTTTACCGAAGGCTCCGGATCGCGCATTATAAGCTTACCGAGTAGAGTAATAGTCCAATATAGGAACATAATACCCAATCCGGATACTACTGCACTCATCACATTGATTGCATAGGCTGCATTCTCGGGTGTGGTGAACATTGCAAAGATACGTCCAAGCAATTGGAAAGTAGGACCTCCAGGAGGATGGCCTACTTCGAGTTTAACTGCAGTAGCGATATATTCGCCACAATCCCACCAGCTGGCAGTTGCCTCAGCAGTCATGATATAGACCACACATGCGGCTATACCAATCAACCAACCGATGACGTTGTTAATCAAACGATACTGTTTCATTATTGTTTCTGATTTTATAATTTATTTCTTTTTCTGTTCTTACCAAATGTCTGTTCTGTATTGGTTTCTTGAGCTAAATCGACGTTCTACTTGCTTATTTATTCATCTGTTAATTTTGCAAGTAAACCAACATCAATTCTCTATAGGTTCCAATTTACCTCATTACGATTGATGGGGCAAGTCATACAGCGTGCTCCACCACCTCCACGGGGCAATTCGCTGGCCCCAAAGGTTACCACAGCCTTCTCATAGTCGAAAGGCTTCACCTTGCCAGCGCATACGTCTTCGGCCATCAGCACCTCGAATCCTGCATTATTCAGAGCTTCGATAGTGTGGCGGTTGCGGCGGTATCCGATAATATGGTTCTCGCCGAACGAGAAGAAGTTGCTTCCGCTATGCCATTGTTCGCGCATCTGGTTCCACTCGTCGCTGCCTCCGTTGAAGATAGGCTTCAGGTCTATACCCTGAGTCTTGAGCGCCTCGAGGATATTGGAATATTCGTTGCGGCGGATGGTTCCGTTGTCGTAGCTCAGCAGATAGGTATGCATATTGCTGAAGATGCCGCTCTTCCTGATCATCGGCTCATAGGCCATGCTGTGATGAGGTCCGAGGAAGGTATGTACCATATCGAGATGGATGAACGATTCGGGAGTATGGGGCAACTCCTGTACAATCACATTGAACCTACCCTGTTCGGCTCCGAGTCTGTTGATCAGGTATTCAATACCCTTCACATTGGTGCGGATACCGTTTCCGATAGCGAGCAGACCATCCTTTACCACATGGATGTCGCCACCTTCGGTACGGGCTTCGTTGTCGGCCTTCTGGGCCCACAAAGTCTCAGCCTTGAAATATTGCTCGAAGATTGCCTTGTAGATAAGGCTCTCACGGCTGCGCACGTCAAACGACATGGAGTTGATGAGCGCTTTATTGTAGAGACAGCTCGAAGCGTCGCGGGTGAAGAAAAGGTTGTAGAGCGGTTTCAGTATGTAGCGTACCTGTTCGTATTCTTGAGGGTCTACGCCTTTGCGATACAGGAATCCTTCAATGAGTTCGTTGGCCAGAACCTTGCTCTCATGACTCATCAGCTCGTCTACGAGGAACTCGCATCCGTCAAACTGGCACGACTGACGTACCAGCTGTT
Source organism: Bacteroidales bacterium (assembly GCA_024400565.1). Classification (GTDB taxonomy): domain Bacteria; phylum Bacteroidota; class Bacteroidia; order Bacteroidales; family P3; genus Colimorpha. Next base: position 13,544 of record JAKSMQ010000023.1, on the reverse strand, counting down.
CTCTCACCTCATGGTTGTCCATCAGTTCAGCCAGGATATCCTCAACATAATAGACTTCTGCTACCTGAGAAAGAGCGCCGCTGAAATTGGCATATTCGCCATTTACGATATCAAGATTCAGAATATCACTATAGAGTGCCTTGCCTGCATTTTCGGGAGTCATAGCCTCAATCTCAACGCCAGGTTTATGAAGCAGCACAGCATTGAGTCGGCCTATTTCGGAACGTAGATTTACGGTTGTCATAATCTTTTTAGTTATAATAAACTAATATGCTGAGCATTGTAGCACAACACTTCGCATATAGCAATTTGCAAAGATACGATTTTTATTTGGAACAGCAATAAAATAATAGGAAATTTATCAACATATCGGGTTGATAAGATTCCATCTCCTCTATACAGAACTAGCTCCTGAAAAGCATATAGAGTCCACACAGGCAGCACTTTGAGACCTTCTCATAGAGGTTATATGCTGCCTGTGTGGAGTCTGTGTGCTGTTTATATGCCGTCTATATGCTGCTTGTATGCTGTTTATATGCTGTCTGGACACACCCCTACCCTTTCTGATGTAGAGGAATTCAGCATAGCTACGAGTTCGGATGATTGCGGAACATCTTCAAACAACAAAGCAATAATGAGAGGAAATACCGACTCATACTTGCTTAAAAAAAACCTTTATTATTCTTCTCCCAGCAGCCACTCCAGGGTAAAGCAGCAGTACCACAGCTCGTAGGCCGAAGTGGGTCCTTTCTCATAGTAGAAACCTATTCTGCCGTCGGGCAAAACCGTGAGAGAACTGTAGCACGAGCCTCCCGGACAGATACTTTTGGCCAGCTGCCAGCTTGTACCCTCATCGTAAGAAACGAAAATACTCACATTCTCACGTTCCATCGAATTGGGAACCGAGTGGAGCAGAATATCGCGTTTACCGCCCATATCCGTAGCGCTGAAACGGATCATGTCTCCGTTGCAGGCGTTGGTAGTCATCTCAGGCCAGCGGCCCTGAGGTTCCCAGGTTTCTCCACCATCGTGAGAGACTGCGTAGCCACGGGCGCCCGACTGACGGATGCTCATCAGCACGCTGCCATCCTTCAGCTCTACCACCTTGGCTTCGTCGCCACCTGTATAAGCCTTCTGCGACACATTCCAGCTCTTGCCATTGTCGTCGCTATAGACAGCAAAGTTGTCGAGGGTTCCGTTCTTCACCATGGCTGCCACAAACATGATTCGTCCTTTGTGAGCTCCGCGCTTCAGCAACAATCCGTTGCCCGAGCCGAAGAACGAGCTGGTATAGGTCCTGCAGGCACTATTGAGAGCCCGGATTCCCCACAGCTGGGAGGTAATATCGGTACGGGGTTCAAAACTCTTGCCGCCGTCGTGACTAATCTGAATATACGACCGTTGAGGGTCGCTTGCCGTAGAAGCCCACAGCCCATTGCCACCCACATAGGCACACACCACATCGCCGTTTTGGGCTTCTACAACTGCACAGTCGCCAAATCCGTGCTTGTAGCCCGTGCCTTCTGCCATGGTCATCGGCTCCGTCCAGCTCTTGCCGCAGTCAGTACTGCGACGCACCACGATATCAATATCTTCAGGAAGGTCTGTGTTGTTATATTTGCGTTTATCGGAGAAGGCCAGCAACGAGCCGTCGCTAAGACAGCGAAGGGCAGGAATGCGCCAATGGCTTGACTGGTAGTCGCCCGGATGAAAGAGGCATACTTCGAAGAAAGGTTCCAGAGGTTCGGGTTGGGGATTGTCGGATGGTTTCTTACATCCGAATGCAACCATAGATGCCACAACTACAGCGAAAAAGAGATTAAGTGAATGTTTCATAATAGTGTTATTTCAAAATGCAAATTTACCAATAATTCCTTAATAAAACCTACTATTCAACCCAAGACCAATAACAAGTTATCAACAACCCACCATACCACACTCAATTCCAGCCAAATAAAACTATAACTTTTCGGAACGGAGTCCAAATTTCTGCTCTATTCAATTTAAAGAGTAAATATAATTCTCCGATCCAAAACAAGAGGCAGGCCGACATCAATTTCTGTTGTAAACAAACAGGTCGGATAAAAAACTGAAATGCTGGCATATATCTACTCATCATTAAAATATTAAGAAAAAGAAGTTCTTAATTTTAACATAGTTGCGTCTCATCAAGGTCGCGAATTTCTCCTCCAAGAGACGGACTTGTGTCGCAAATAACTTTTTTTTCGCGACCCTTGTGGGTGGCTGGACCAGCAGAACCGATCCATTGGCGCTAGGTCTGCGATGTAAATCGGAACTTTGCATCCGTTTTCGAAGATACAATTCTCTTTTTTTTCAAACCCTATAAACAGCAACTTAAATCATAGCACATATCAGATCTGTCGGTCCCAGTATCCAATCTAAAGGCAAAAGTAATTACATTCAGACTCATATCACAATACAGGACAATAAAACAGATATTGTTTCGTTATAGAAAACATAATATTGAAATTTTCTTACACAAAAATTACCATCATCTAATTTAAAAACTGATTATTATGAAAAAGATCTTTACCATACTATTCATTCTTGTGGCAATGAGTGCCGGCGCACAACAGCATCTGAGCATGATGGACATGACCCTGGACGGAACGATTGACAACTTCCAGTCCATGATGGAAACCAGAGGGATATTCCCCGATGAGGAGTATAACGCAAAAGCACCCGCAGGTCTGCGCTTGTACGAAGGATTCTATGAGGGCTACGTTTCTACATTCCGCATATTCTTCAACCCACAATCCAAGGTCGTATACAGAGGGAAGGCTACTATAAAAGGCAGCAACCTGGGAGCAACATTGAACCTGTATGCAACAATGAAGAACCTATTGAAGAACCGTTATGAGAATGCCATCTGTCATGACAGCATAATGAGCAACAGAGAATCGCTGATTGTATACGTTATGACAGAAAAAACCAACGAGCTTGTATTGGACAAGTGCATGGGCTCTGTCAACCTGTATATCAGCGTGTCAAAGGGGAACTCCGGAACAGTATATTATCTCAACATCGAATTCACGGATTTCAGTAATTATAGCCAACATACTGAAGCGACAAGAAATCGTCTTGGTCTCGGTGGCCCAAGAATTCAACGTAAAGAACTGATAGGAAATAAAAACGAATAAATCGGATTAATATTTCCTAGTATTTCTCATTACAACAAGCTAGTTTTCAATAAAGCCGAGTATACTACCAACAGCACATAAAAAGAATGGCCTCCTCAGTATCTGGGAGGCCATTGGGATTGACCTAAAGAAGATCATAGGCGTATTTCAAAACAGATCTATTCCTCGGGTTCTATCAGATTAGCTTTCTCGAGATTGGATCGGAAATAGTCTTCAAGATTGTAGAGCGTAATACTGGTACCGTCCTTATACTCAATTTTCATCTCCCGCACGACGAGACAGGGGTTGATAGAAGCCATATCTGCCTGGAGATAGCAGACACCACTCTCCCCACGTTCAAGTACTGACTGTACAAGTGTTCTTCCGTCGGCTTTTATCAAAACAACATAAGCGACCGTCTTATCGCTATTGTTGGTAAACCGATAACCGAAAGTAAGGTCTCTCTCGGAACGTTCACGGATATCAACATTCTTGTCCTCAATAATCATTGGGATGTTTTTCTTGACATTCTGGGCGAAAAGACCAGGGACTGCGACGAGCGCAAAAAGAAGGGTTAGAAATAAGTTTTTCATAGAAAATTTGTTTTAATGTTATGATATAAAAACGGAGGAATTCTGTTTTTATTGTGAAAAAAGAAAAAAAGTGTGTATTGAGGTTTTTAATGCCGGAAAATGATACGAATAGCATATCGCCATTCCAGCAACATAAGTTAGGGCTATCATGCGTAGAAATCAAGATGAGACCTATTTGCCCGGGGCAAATTCTTTCGTATTTTTCCTGTGAGGGATGGCTAATCAACAATCTTACGTCATGCATCCTAAAAAATTACATTTGACAAATTAAATCAGAATATAATAATATTCAATATTTTATTTACAATAAAACAAGAACTCCCAACACTTCTATAATTCAGAATCACAAAAATTTATTCTAAAAATTATTTTTTACTTATCTTTGCACAAAAATACAGATACCGACAGACTGCGGATATCCTTCAATACCGACAAGACTGACTGTAATAATGAGTCCTGTCGAAACGATTCTCCCCACCCAACACTAGCCGCAATCTTTCGCCATTCTATGTCTAACTAAAAAAGGATTATGAACGTAAAAAAAATACTATTCGCCTTTGTTGGAGCCATGATTCTTACTTCCATGCTCCATGCACAGGTCTACCAGCTTCCCAACGCCGATTTTGAAGTTTGGGACGGTACCACTCTTACTGGTAACAATGCCTCTGAGCCCACTCATTGGAACACATTTTCGACCAGCGACGGTTCCTTTGCCTCTATGGCCAGCTCGAACCATCACGCACATCGCTCGGGCGGTCGTCCCGGCACCACAGGAAGCTCGTTTGTAACAATCTGGACCAAGAGTATCCTCGGCATCAAGGCAAACGGCAATCTCACCACAGGCCGCATCCATGCAGGAGCCATGAGCGCATCGTCGTCGTCGAACTACAACTATACCCAGCGCAGCAACGCTGACCACAGTTGTCCCTTTACTGGCACACCCGACTCAATGTACGTATGGGTGTCCTACTATGCCGCTTCGGAAAACAGCGTAGGCGCCATAACATCATATATCCACGGCGACTTCGACTTTGTTGACCCTAACGACTGGACCGACACCACCAAATATTGCGGATATGCCAAAGCCCGATTCAACCGAACCACGACCTCCAAGAACCAGTATGTATGGGAGCAGATAAAAGTACCCTTCATCTATGACGGAACGACTGCCCCTATGTACAACCTGGTATCCATTGCCACCAATCAGACTCCCGGTGGCGGATCGGCTAACGACTCACTCTCTGTAGACGATATAGTATTCATATACAGTGCATGGCTGAACGGAATCGCTGTAGATGGCACACCATTGGAAGATTTCTCAAAGAGCAACTTCGTATACACCTTGGACGGATATGTCGACACATCCTTCAATGGCATTAGTATCGACTATACTCTCGAAGCATCCGATGCTACCGTAACCCTTGATAGCATTGACTTTTTCGAGGAAGAACGCCAAGGAAGACACTACACCCTACACATAGTTGCAGAGGATCAGGAAACCACAAAGGACTATCATATCTACTGTCTCGTAGAACACACCGAACGGCCCACACCTCAGTATCAGATGACCGTTCATAGCGCCGACAGCACTATGGGCAACGTGAGCGGAAGCGGATTCTTTGACGAGGGTACCGAACAGCAGATTGAAGCATTCCCTCTCAACGGATACCGTTTCTTGCATTGGAACGATGGAGACACTTGCAATCCCCGCATGGTAACGCTGACTTGCGACACCTCTTTTACAGCCTTCTTCGTTGCTCTCGAAGGAATCTCCAACGTAGACGCAACTCAGATGACAGTTTATCCCAACCCCACCCGTGGCATTCTCAATGTAGAGACTTCATCGAACGATCTTCTCTATCTGATAGACATCCAAGGCCGAATACTTAACATCATCAACACCCAGAGCAACTCTACCAGCGTAGACCTCACACCCTATCCTGCAGGATTCTATATTCTACGCCAGGGCAACGCTGCCACCCGGATTTTGAAACACTAAACACTCTCTGATATCATTCAAAGGCGGGGCCTTCCGAAAGGATAGGCCCTGCTGATTTTTATGAAGGGGCTATATTTATATTGACAGTTCTTTGTAACGTGCTTTTATTGTCCTCTACCCACTACGTTGAGAAATTATTCTACAGAGAAATTATCTGCAACAAATGATTACCCTCGAATAGATGGTTTTATATCAACTATTCTCATTGGGCCGACGTAAATGCCAGACTGTCTCCCCATTCGTCGTAAAGGACTTCGTGGCCAGTCAACTTGAGCTTAAGGTCAAGACAAGAAGCACATTGCTGGGCCGTATCGCTCACGCAAGGCTTGTCGGGATAGATAAGATACTCTTTTCTGTAGTCAGAAGGAGAAAGATTGGGCATAATGACATTGGCACCAGCCAGTATAGCCTGTTCGCGCCCCCTGGGATTGATAGTCTGATTGGCTGTAGCTGATACCATATTTATCTTAGGCATCATCAGTCTAAGGACAGCAATCATCTTGAGCGTGAGGCGTAACCGATCTTCGGGAGAAGGAATCTGATTGTGGTATTCCCACAGTGGGGTATCAGGATGGGGTATGAAAGGCCCCATGCCTACCATAGCAACACCCATACGCTTGAAAAAGAGTAAATCGTCGGCCAGGTGATCGAGAGTCTGGAACGGCAGACCTATCATAACACCGGTTCCCGTCTGATAGCCTAGGCGAAGAAGCGTCTCTATGCACGAGATCCGACGTTCAAATGAATGACAATCGTCGTGCGGATGAATCTTGTAATAGAGATCCCGACTGGAGGACTCTATGCGCAAGAGGTATCGATGAGCGCCGGCCTCTTTCCATTGGCGGTAAACCTCTTCGGTCTGTTCTCCGCATGAGAGGGTAATACCCAGTTTTCCGTCACTGACTCTCTTGATTTCGCGACACAGATGGGCTATCTTGTCTGTAAAGGCCTTATCGCTTCGTTCGCCACATTGGATAGCCACACTTCCATAATGGAGTTCCATAGCCTGAAGGGCGCAGTTCACGACATCTTCGTCGGTCATGGCATAGCGCGTAGCATGAGAATTGGAACGACGCAGACCGCAATAGAGACAATCTTTAGAGCAACGGCTACTATACTCGATAAGACCTCGCAGATGCACCTTATTGTCGAGATGTTCCAGCTTGCAGGACAAAGCCTTATCCAATAACGCCTGTTCCTCGTCTCCGGTAGAAGAGAGCAATCTTACAATATCTTCTTTTTCGAGATTCATTGTTCAACTCAAGACAATCCGCCTTCCTCTAAACTATTCTTATTCCGTAAGGAATGTTTTTCCCTTCTTCTAGTCTCATTAATGCCTGCTATTCAATAATCAGCCGGTTGTTCTACATAGCCCACCAGAGCAAACCTCCACAAATAATAAGACCTGTCACAATAAGATCTATCAAGCAGAATCCCATAATATCTTTGGCATTGAGTTTGGCGATAGCCAATGCCGGAAGCGCCCAGAAAGGCTGAATCAGGTTGGTCCAGGCATCACCCCATGCAATAGCCGTTCCGGTGAGACCATGGTCTACGCCAAGATTGGCTCCTGCTGCAAACATAATGGGTGCCTGAATAGCCCAATGACCTCCTCCCGAGGGAACAAAGAGATTGAGTAATGCAGCACATAGGAATGTAAGCAGAGGATATGTTGTGGGGGTACTGATGGAGATGCATGCATTACTGATAACCGTTCCGAAGCAGATACCGCTCTCTCCGATGCCTGTGATAATACCCATAATACCGGCATAGAAGGGGAACTGAAGTATGATTCCAGCTGCACCTGTTGCTGCTTTACCGAAAGCCCTGACATAGGCCAGAGGAGTTCCATGCAATACCAGTCCGAGAAAGAGGAACAGCATAATGACAGACCCGAGATCAAAACTTCCTCCACGGACAAAGAGATGGATTGTCAGATAGCTGAATCCCAGAATTGCGAGCAACCAACCGAGTACACGGCTATTCTCAAGTTTTTCGGCAGGAGTATTACCTTTGGTCTGAACGGGAGCATCGGATTCTTCATCCAATAGAGCAGGATTGATAGCAATAACCTTATCAGCCTTGGGATGCATCAGGGAGTTGACCACGACAAGAGCCATGACCACTATGACACAGATGACGAGATTATGATAATCGAATATAGTCTCTGTAATAGCTACAGGCGATGTCAGAATGCCGTTGGTGGCCTTGGACAAAGCTTCTCCTGGAGTTGCCATAGTTAAAGGAATAGAACCGGAAAGGCCAGCATGCCAAACGACAAATCCGCTATATGCAGAAGCGATGAGCAACCGATAATCGACTCCACTCATCTTGCGGGCAATCTCTTTAGCAAAGATAACGCCCACTATGAGCCCGAATCCCCAATTGAGCCAGCATGCAATGGCTGAAATACCTGTTACCAGCGCAATAGCACCTGCGGGATTCTTAGGCAAAGAGGCCAATGCTGATATTCCTCTCTTGATAATGGGTGCTGCTGCCAAAGCGCTTCCGCAAACCAATACCAAAGCCATCTGCATGGCAAAGGCCAGAAGATTCCACACGCCCCCACCCCAATGTTCAACTACCTCGATGGGGGTCTGATGACAGATGGGCATAGCCAGAATAGCAGCCACAAAAGTCAAGATGATTGCAAAGATAAAAGGCTCGGGGAGCCAGCGCTGAACGACGCGCACACATCCATTAATTATCTTCTGAAACACGTTTATTGCTGTATTTTGTATTCTTCTAAATGATAGTTATTCTTCAAATCGCTAAGAACTTCTAATTATTAGAATTCTAATCAGTAGAAATCCTTCTGCAAATCCTATCAGGTCTTCTTCTCATTCTCACCTGGCCTTGGGGCAACAGATATGCATCTATTACCCACAAAGCATCTATTATCCCTCATCTATTTGGATTCCTCCTCTTTGTATTTTTCCACGATGCGAGGCCACAGTTCCTTGAAAAAGATATCGCTGCGGATAAGACGGTAATGATAATCGTAAGCCTGATTGAACTGTTGGCTATGATGAATCACATACTGTCCCTTTGAAAGCATATTGGAGATATCTGTGCTATCCTGACGGTAATTGTCGAGATATTTAGCCGTACGGGGCATCTCCTCGAGCAGCATCGACCAACGACATGCCCATTGGGAGAGATCGTCCTCCTTGGGGGCTACAGCGCTTCGCATAAGGGCATTGGTGAGTTCCCCAACGGAGATGATACCACCTTTTACCAACGACAGGTTGACACGGATATAGTTAGAATGGACTCCTGTGATATCAAAGATGGGAGTAGTACAATTGTCGGGAACCCGCTCAAGTTCTTTTGTAATATAAGCTGCTGCGCTGGCGGAATCGCTCACAATATGAGCGGGACCAAACTGATCCTGGAAGGCACTCTTATAGATGTCCTGCAGGGTGGCTCGGGGGAATATCTTCTTTACATAGTTATAGAGTGATTCGCCTTCAAAATCGGTATAACAGGTAGCCAGATCCCAGCTTATCTTGTGGAGTTTACCCTTAGTTCTAGTTGGATACTTGCAATTTGACAGCGCCAGAATCTCCATAGGTTTTATGGGAGTATTGTTGCGGACGGCCTCAATAGCATCCTCATATGCAAAAAGGAATGAGGGAGCAACATTGCAATTCAGCTTGCCGGCAAACATGGTGGTATTATTCTTATAAAGATAGCTCGAACAGCTTCTCATCAGCTTCTCCTGCTGGGCAAACAGCTTGGCAGCCTCGTCTGCCATAAGTCGCATCTGTTCAAGATTGCGATAGCGCGATGCAACGACAAACTTGTTGTGGGTTACGGCCAATCGGGAATTGAGATAAGCCAGGCCTGCAGCCACAACACTCTTCTGATAAGCTTCATCTTGCCCCTTGCATTCGAGAGCCAGACTACGGAAAGGAATCAGCAATTCGCTGTTATCCTTTTCAACGTTAATAGGCTGAAGCTGCGCATAAAGGGGAGCAGTCAAAGAAGCTATCAGCAATAGGAGGAATACTCTTTTCATCAGACTAGGGTTTTTATCTTTTCTACATATTGGTCTATCATCTGCATCTTCTCAGGAATATTGATACCTTGAGGACAATGAGAGAGACACTTGTTGCACGCTATACAGTGATTAGCCTGACGCAACTTGGGTACAGAACGGTCGTAGCCCACGAGGAACGCACGTTTCTGCTTGCGGAATGCTTTGCGGTCGGCATTTGTATCCATCAGGTCATCGTCGTTGATAAGCTGACCTTCATTGAGGCATTTGTTGTAATGGCTGAAAATGCCAGGAATATCAATACCATACTCGCATGGCATACAATATTTGCATGCTGTGCAAGGAACCAGGTCATGAGAAGCTATCTCTTTTGCCAGTTCTTCGAGCATCACCAAATCATCGTCGGTTAGAGGCTTGAGAGGACTATAGGTACGGATATTGTCTTGCAGATGCTCCATATAAGTCATACCGCTGAGCACAGTAAGGATACGAGGCTGATTGCCCGAGAAGCGGAATGCCCACGAAGCAACACTTGACTGCGGGTCGCGGCTCTTTAGCTGGGCGGTGGCATGTTCGCTAAGCTTTGAAAGCTGACCACCAAGGAGCGGCTCCATAACGAATATAGGGATATTGCGTTTTTCCAACTCTGTGTACAAATATTCTGAGTTGGTATTAACCTCACTCATCTGCTTGGCATGATGCCAGTCTACATAATTGTGCTGGATGAGGACATGATCCCAATGATATTTGTCGTGAAGAGAGAGCAGATAGTCAAACACTTCAATATCGCCATGGTAGGAAAAGCCGAGGTTCCTGATACGGCCTGCCGCACGTTCTTCGACAAGAAAATCTAGTATGCCGTTGTCGATATAACGTACCTTTAATGTTTCCATACCTGTGAGACGATTACCGTCGGCTGTCTTGGCGCCCTGACCGATTGCGTGGAGCATATAATAGTCGAGATAGTCGGTTTGCAGCTCCTTAAACGACTTATGGTACATCTCTATAGTAGCTTCGCGGCTCCAGGTAGAAGCGGCAAAGTTGGAACATTTGGTGCTGAGCAGATACTCGCTACGTTTGTGACGGCTGAGGGCTATACCGACGGCATGTTCGGAACGGCCTTTGCAGTAAGGAGGTGCGGTATCAAAGAGGGTAACGCCATGTGCAATGGCATAGTCGATAAGTTCATTAATCTTATCCTGGTCGAGGTCTTCTTCGTGTTCGCGTCCGCTCTCTCCGGCAACTGTCGGAAAGCGCATACATCCATAGCCTAACAGCGAAACCTTCTGTCCATGAAGATCTTCGCGATAGGTCATCTTATCGGTAGGAACCTCTCCAAGGGCAACACCCTCTACTTGAGTCTCATTGGGTGAAGAACATCCTGTAGCAACAGCAGCTACGGCTGCGCTACCAAGACCTAAGCGTTTTAGAAACTGACGACGATTGATTGTATCTGAATTCATAATAATGTTTTTCTGATTAATGTGTAAACAAAACTTTTCCCAGCCATACGGAGGCTATGCAGACGGCAACAGAGCCCAGGATATAAAGCATAGCCATTCCCATTCTGCCTTGATCCATAAGCGAAAGGCTTTGGCTTGAGAAAGTGGAAAATGTTGTAAAACCGCCACAGACGCCTACTGTAAGAAAGAGTTGCCACGAGCCTTGATTGAAGGCTGCAAAGCCGATACCTATGAGGAATGATCCCATCACATTGGCTGTCAGCGTTCCCCACAGAGGCGACCAGGCCATAGCGGCTGCGAGCATCGAGATGCCATAGCGGACCATACTGCCCAGGGCGCCACCCATTCCTACTATGAGCAGGTTTCTAAACAAGGTGGTCCTCCCTTCCTTCTACATAGATGGCGCTGAAGGGACGCGAGGGACAAAGATTCTCGCATGCTCCGCATCCGATACAACGGCTTTCGTCTACGGTAGGAATCTTGAGGGTGAGAGGAAGTTCAGGATCCTCGCCGGCGTTCTTAGGTACCATATTGATAGCCCCTGCAGGACAATGGCGGGCACAATTACCGCAATTCACACCATCGCGATTGACGATACAGTTTTCGGCCACAAAGATAGCCAAACCTATCTTGTAGTTTATCTTCTCTTCTTTGGAGATATGCTTGATGGCGCCTGCGGGACATACATCTGCACATCGGGTACATTCGGGACGGCAATAGCCTCGCTCATAGCTCATCTCAGGCTGCATGAGAGTGCCCAACTCTGAGGAGGGACGCAACACGCCATTAGGACAGGCGCTAACACAAAGCTGACAGGCTGTACAATGATTAGAGAAATTCTTCACGCTTACCGAACCTGCAGGCTTGATGGGAGTTTTGCGAACGGGAATCTGCTTGTCTTCGATTACAGCCAGACCTCCGTCGACTTTCTTCTCTTCGGCCTTTACTGCCGATGCGGCAGCAACAGCAGCTGTTGTAAGAATAAAACTGCGGCGGGTGGTGTCGGTTGAAGCAGCTGAGGTTGTAGCACCAGTCTGCTTAACACCCACATATTTATACTGTACAGCACCCTGATTGCACTCGCTGATGCAATCCATACATCCTACACAACGGCTATAATCGATTTTCTTGTCTTTGGCGTTGATACAGGAAGCCTTGCAGTTGCGGGCACATTTTCCGCAAGCCAGACACTTACTTTCGTCAATCACAGGCTTGAAGAAGGAATATTTAGCCACACACCCCAGCACGGTTCCTACAGGGCATATGGTATTGCACCATGTGCGACCTCCACGCCAGGAGAGAAAACCTATCACCAGGAAGGTAACCACAGCGACAGCAAGCGTAACGCCACTCTTCAGCCATACGTCTACACTATAGAAGGCATAGCTGTCGTAATGCTCGGCCACTCTGGCAAAAAGATTATTGACCCACATATAAACAGGCTGAAACATAGATGAGGCTATACGGCCATAAGCGCTATAGGGAGCTATAAGGATGGCCAACCAGTTCAAACCGACAAGCATTAACACTACAAAAAGTACTAGGACCGAGAGTCTGAGCCAGACACGGTTCTTGGTTCCGTTTGCAGCATCCTTCCTGGGATGTTTTTTGCGGAATTTAAGTCCGCCGACATAAAAGATGTCCTGCATAACACCCATAGGGCAGATAACAGAGCAATACCAGCGACCGAAAATGAGGGTCATCAGCAGGGTAACCCCAATTACCAACACATCGCCCGCCAGCACGGCAGGAAGGAACTGAAGGCGTGCAATCCATCCGAAATAGGTCTGGATTACGCCCGTAAAATCCAGAAAAAGCAACGTAATAGCCACAAAGCAGATCGTTGCCAGGATAATGCGTATTCTTTTTAACATAAGCTATAAATTTCGTTAGTTACAACTGTTCAAAGACAGTAATTATTAATTAACGAAACTATTTATATATTATTGTGCGGAGACATATCATTTTTTTAGATAGGCTCTAAAAATTCAATTATCTGTTTGTTGGTGTTCGACATGAAGAAAAGTCCTGTATGAAGAAAAGTCCGGTGGACTTTTCGATAGCATGAAGAAAAGTACAGTATGAAGAAAAGCCCAGTGGGCTTTTTGATAGCGAAGCGGAGAACAAATCGATAGCGATAGCATTGATAAGCCTCCGGTATGAAGAAAAGTACAGTGTACTTTTCGATAGCGATAGCGGAGAAGCCGTAGGCGCACGCCCAAAGGGCGGCTACAGGAAAGCAAGTAACGACAACATAAACAAACCGACCAAGAACGACCGACTCATAAAAAATGCGTTTGCATTGCAATTTCACATTTCACATTTCACAATTTCACATTTCACATTTCA
>JAKSMQ010000022.1 GCA_024400565.1 Bacteroidales bacterium | reverse complement strand
AGCTAACCCTTTATTCCTCCTTTTAGGTAATTTAACTTCTTTTACAGCCTCATTTTCTATCTGTTTGTCTCCAAGACCATACAGCCTTTGTAGAAACATTACTTTCATCATGAATACGGGATCCAGTCCACGTCGGCCGGCATTGCTTTTGCGATTCTCCTTAGCGAACACAGGCTCAAGTATTGGGCGGAACTGCTCAAAATCCAGAACCTCCTTGAGGGCTGATAGTGGGTTCCCAATTCCAGAAAGTGCTTCAATGGTAAATTCCTGGTCGAACATGCCTGTTTCAGATGATTTTTTGTATGCCATATCAAGGCTCTTCAGTTATTTTGCAAAAATACGAAAAATTATCAATATAACAAAATGATTAACAGTTTTTTAATTTATAGAACCCCCCTTAACATTTCAGCATATTTTCTTTTATTCAAGAAACAAAAAATCGTGATTTTGCATCCCAAAACAGAAATAGAAAAAAATGGGATCAACATTGCGTCAACCCCATTTTGAAGATATATTTGTGTTAGCAAATAAGAATCAAGATGTGTTTATGTAAGTATTAATAATCAATCTAAAGAATGGTCTTTTCTGCTTCTTTAAGGAATACTGATGACTCTTATTATGTCACAATACAATTGCAAGACACTTATACATATTATCTCTGTTTATAAGTGTCTTTTTTCCAAGATAGAATAACTCACCTGGCAAGTTACTCATCTCCTTTATATCCCTCAATATATTTTAATTCTTCTTTGTTGATATGTAAAGATGAACCATCGGTATATTCTATATCAATACTTGTTAAAACGATTCTCTTTGCTTGGTAATTATATATCACACAATCCCAATACCCACCATCACTATGTCCTTGGGGCTTAACTGGGCCTGTATATTTTCCCCTAAAAGAGCAATAATTTCTTATCTCACAATATACTAAATCGTCAACTGCATTATAGAAGTAAACCTCGAATGTTAAATATTTAATAGTCTTGTCAGATTTATTCTTAAAGTTAAAATGAACATCTCTACCACCAGCAGAATTTGCAGATGATAACCAATATGATGTGATTCTTATACTATTTTTAATTGTATTTATCCTTTCCATTTTTGCTAGCGAATCAGCAACAAATGCTTCTCTTTTAGCAATCGAATCTGCAACAAATGCTTCACTTTTAGCAATCGAATCTGCAATTTGTGCCGTCCTTCTCTCTTGGGCCATTTTTTCATCATACTCTTTGCAAAATAAATAAATAAAAATAACAATTATGGTTACGCAAACGATTGTAATTGTGATCTTCTTTTTCATTAATTCCTCCCTAACTACGTGTCGGGTGCAACTTTTGTTTGCTACTTTGGCTCGAAGTTGCCGTTAAATTTTACAAAATAACAAGAAAGTGGAGCCATTCACCCGAGCCGTTATTTCCAAATGAAGGGCTTGGACTCCCTGAAAACAAAAAATAAAGGTTAGCAAATTGCTCCACCGAACCGTATGCAGATGCAAACTGCATAGATACAATACAATGGAGACTTACATTTTACCAATTATTCTTTCGTTTTCATTAGAGAATTGTCCAAGTTCTCATTTGAAGAATAAGGCACAAATGCGTCTTTCTCGATCGGTTCCTTCTTTCGGAAACGATTTTGCAAAAGTACGCATTATAATTAAACCGAACAAATTTTTCTTTCTTTAAGTTGATTTATATGGATTTATGTTTGCTTAATAAATCCCCTATTTTGTCCTCACTCATCTTGCTATCCTCGCTGTAAAAGCTATAGCCGCTCAAATAGGGCATAAGTTAGAGAGACAAATGAAGTAGATGAGTCAACCTATTTACATCGGAGTTGGGTCGCGGAAATAGTTCGATTTGCGAGGCTGAGGGGATGCTATTGGGATGCTTCTTCCTTTTTGGTCGGGTTGAAAGCAGGAATCCTTCAGGAGTCGGACATTATTCAGGAGATTATTATAGTCCCTTCCCTGGGAACCTCTAATTGTTCTCTGGTGTTCTTGCTCCTCCTAACTCGCGTTCGTCACGTCTAGAGTATTCAATGGCAGGCTGTGAAAATCCGTCCATCTTTGGCTTTCCACTCTTACAGATTGTTTCATCTCCTATTTCGTCATTCGCTTTTGCTTCAATGCCTCTATCCGATTTGCATCTGTTCCTTTATCAATTGGATCTTCTCTTCGGGTGTCATTATGGTTTTCTTCTTTTTTGTTTGTATCTTCTTCGCCATGAATTACAAAATCCTTTGAGTTCGTCCATCATGACTCCAAAGTTCATTCTCTACCAACATCTCTTGCAACGAGTTGCGTCTCTTTTCATTCAAGAACAGGTCCTTCCATACAACGTTTTTTTTCAGCTTTTATCACTCGATCTGCAATATCAACATCGGTCAGTTCTGCAATATAAGTCTTTCTGTGGTTCGACCTAGACTCTAAGAATGTAGCATAATGTATCTGCATTGGAGGCAGGTTTCTCGGACCTTTCCCGGATGTTTCTCGGAGGTTTCTCGGACTTTTTAACATTTTAGCCCGAGAAACGTCGGAGAAACATCCTTCGAAACTCAGAACAAAGTGCTCTGATAAGCGACCCTAGGCGGACGCTGGGAAGACTCTAGGCGGACATTAGGAAAACCTTGAACAGACATTAGGAAGACCTTGGACAGTCATTAGGAAAACCTTGGGCGGACGTCGGGAAGACTTTTGCCTTACCCTGACTGCTCTTTTCTGCTTGGGGGGAATATACTATTTGCCCTGTCAGGAAGAACCGTTCTCGATGCGTATCAGGCACGAACTACGATTATTCCTGACAGGGCTTCTTGAGGTGAACGTTCTTTTCTATAACCGAAAAACGGTCGGTTGGAATAAAAAAAGACTAGGGTTCCAAGACCAGACGGAGGCCCAGAAGGTTGCCGCTGAGATCGGTCTTTCCGTAGCATCGACGCGACACGCGACAGAAATCAGCATAGTTGCGCCAACTGCCTCCACGACTCACGTGGTCGGAGCCCGAGCCGGGGCCGGTAGGGTTGGTCTGGGCTTCGCTTCTATACATACCCATCCAGTCCTGGCACCATTCCCATACATTACCGCTCATATCATAGAGACCCAGCTCGTTGGGCTGTCGGGTAGCCACGGGATGAGAATGATTGCCGCTATTATCTCTATACCAAGCCACTTCGTTGAGATAGTTGCTGCCGGCATACTTGTAGCCGCGACTCTTCTGTCCGCCTCTTGCGGCATACTCGCGCTCTGCCTCGGTTGGCAGACGGAAATGCATGCCCGTGAGGGCGTTCAGCTTTTGAATGAAGGTTTGACAGTCGGCCCAACTAACAGTCTCGACAGGATAGTTGTCGCCCTTTGTTGCGCTGGGATTATTACCCATAACAGCCTTCCATAGAGCCTGAGTGACCTCGGTCTTGCCGATATAGAAGGTGGAGAGGGAAACCTCGTGAAGCGGATACTCATCACCCTCTGCCTCAGCCACCTGTTCGTTAGTAGCTCCCATAGTAAACGTGCCACCTTCGACCTTGATCATATCGAAATCTACTCCATTAACCAAGATAGTCCGTACTTCGTCCAATTCTGGAGAGACAACGTCTGGTTTGCTGCTTGTAAGAAAATAGACTGCGGCCGCCGCAATTGCGATAAAGACTCCTATTAAAAGGAACAAAAGTGTTTTCTTTTTCTTGGGCTCCTTTTTCCCATATTCGTCTACCCTATCGGAGGGTATTGTATCGGAAATGCCGGTAACGATGGTCTGAGGCTCCGGACGCATAGGCTCGCCTTCGATGATAGTGGCATCATCTTCGCTTGTGTTGTTGAGCAAAGCAAGAAAGTCGTCGACAGATTGCGGACGCTTACTCTTTCTCGATTCCATAGCCACATACACAGCATGGCTCGTAGCTCTGGATATGGCTGAAGGGAGAGGGGGCAGCTCTTTCTCGCCGGCACTTATCAGAACAGACTGGGGCGGAGTCACCCCTGTGAGCAACTTGTAGAGCGTAGCACCCACGGCATAAATATCTGCCGAAGGGGTAAACTGCGAAAATCCACTATATTGCTCGGGAGGAGCATATCCTGGAGTATTGACGCCCAAGAGGGTTGATGTGTTCTCTCCCGTAGCATCATCATAGTGCTTGCTGGCCCCAAAATCGATCAGAATAGCCTTGTTGCTCTTGGCTTCCACCATGATATTACCCGGCTTGATGTCGAGATGCAGACGATTCAGGCTGTGGATGTAGCGAAGGGCGTCGCAGACCTGTCTGATATAAATCAAGGCGTCAGTTTCGTTGAATGAGCCACATTGTTTTAGCATATCGTGTAGCGAACAGCCGTCGATGAAATCCATCACATAATACTCGGTATTATTCTCGCTGAAGATATCGGAAACCCGTACAATATTATCGTGATGCATAGAGTTGATGGCACGGGCTTCGTCGACAAACTTCTTGCGGAGTTTCTCCACCAAATGACATTTACTTTGCGTTCCTACAGTTACCTGATTGGTTCGCTCGTCGCGGTTGCAGAAGTCATTCACAAAGAACTCCTTGATAGCAACACGAATTCCCATAGCTGGAAACATACATTCGTAGGTATTGCCAAAACCGCCACTACTGATATGGCGTACAATCTGATATTTGCCTCCTTGAAGGAGAGTTCCGGGCTTAAGATGCATAGAATGGCTTATTTTTTACGTTTAACGCTCCTATGCGAGATATTATTGTTCAAGAGGGAACATTTTAACCTACAAAGAGGGAAAAGTCTGCTACCCTTACCGGTAATACTCGGCCGAAAGGAGCATAATAGTAGAGTTGTCAATCGTTTAATAGATGCCCGAACGATGACCAAAGCAGGACTATGGGAAGACCGACATCCTATCGCGACAGGTTTATACTTCTAATGAGGCTATTGCCCGAAGATATCATTATGTATCAATTTTATAAACGCCTCATATGAAAAAAAAACGTATAAGTCTGCGGCTATATGAAGAAAATTGTGTATTTTTGCATTTTGAAAACATAGAAAACCTATAAGCTGATGAACGACGAGTCGATGAGACCCGCCTCGTGCAACAGACTCTCCAACAGAAAGAACGGATGAACATTGATACATCAGATATGTGTTCGCATCTCAAGAAGAAACTCTTCGAGCCCGACGGGGTGTATAGCCCCATATGGAATGCCATTGAAGCAGACGAGGAGTTGACAGCCGTGGTTCGTAGCAGGCAGTTACACATCTACCGCAACGGCAAGAAGATTCTTATTCTTGCTGGCAAAGCCCAGCCCAAGATAATAAATGACGACAAACTGAATAAACTATTGACAATATGAAGCAGACGTTCGACTATCTGGAAAACGCGGCTTTCTCCGCTACAGTATGCGACAAAGAGGGCATCGTGCTCTATCAGAATGCTATAGCACGCAAGCGCGACGGCGAGGTAAGAGGCAAGAATCTATTCAACTGCCACGGAGCAAAATCGGCCGAAAAAATACGCCATATGATGGAGACCGGTATGAGCAACTCTTACCAGATTATCCACAACAGCAAACACTTTTTCATCCATCACACCCCCTGGTTTGCCGAGCCAGGCGGCGAAGTGAGCGGACTGATAGAGTTTGAGATTGAGATTCCTGCCGACTGTCCCACCTACAACCGCGACAAACAATAACCGACATTTGTCTTGTATTTCGGCAGTCTCCCCAATAACAAAGGCCGAGAGTGATCTGGTACGTCCCTGATGCTGATGACTGACCTCGGCAAGGGATGATTGTTGAAGAAGAATTCTTTCAACTATTATTGAATAGTATATACATATTAAAAAAAGTTCGTATATTTGCAACTTGACAGAAGCCCTCTTATCGAGGGTTCTATGTCGCATATATCATTAAATACCAAACAATAGCAACAGAGAGAACCCTAACAGCAAAAGGAACGAAATCATGTCGCAAGATAACTCAACGCACCCCGAAAGCAACCTTCAGTCGGCCGCTCCTCAAAAAAATATGCTAGCCAGACTTCCCCTCTACTACGCCTATATTGCCGAAAAGCAACGCCAAGGAATCTGCTATGTATCCTCGACAGAGATAGCCCGTGCGCTGAAGCTGAATTCTATCCTGGTGCGCAAAGACCTGGCCTTTGTGGCCCGTCAGGCAGGCAAGCCCCGTATGGGATTTGAGATTGCCCCCCTTATGAACGACCTGACGACAATTCTGGGCTACGACAACACTACCGATGCACTCCTTGTGGGGGTAGGACGTCTGGGTCGCACACTTCTTTCCTACAAGGGGTTTGAGCGTTGTGGTCTCAACATCGTGGCCGGATTTGATGCCAACGACGACTTTGTAGACCTCGACATCAACGGAAAGCCCGTGTTCCACGTGAGCCAGCTGCCTCTGCTTGCCGAGCGACTGAGAATCCTTATCGGCATCATTACCGTGCCTGCCGAGAATGCACAAGAGGTGGCCGACCTTATGGTCAGATCGGGCATCAAGGCAATCTGGAACTTTGCTCCCACTCACATCAAAACCCCCGACGACGTGCTGGTGCGCTACGAGAATCTGGCAGCCTCGCTGGCAGCTCTCTCTCAACAGCTACAGCTACACCTCATCGAAGAGGGATCAACTTTATCTGAATAAAAACTTTATACACTATACATTATGCAAATCAAAGTCTGTGTTGGCAGTTCTTGCCACTTGAAAGGATCCTACGATGTAATTGAGGCCTTCAAAGAAATACTGAAACGTCACGATGTAGAAGACCTCGTCGAGCTGCAAGCCAGCTTCTGCCTGGGCAACTGTGCCAATGGCGTAACCCTTCAGGTAGACGGAGTTGAAGAGCCTCACATCGAGAAAATTGGCGATGATAAATTTCTGCTTCACAACGTAACTAAAGACAACGCCGAGAGCGTATTTACCGAACAGATCCGTCCACTCCTCAACATCTAAACTTCTCGCCATGGCGCAATACTTAGAATTTCGCGATGCCAAATGCAAAGACTGCTACAAATGTCTGCGCGAGTGCCCTGTAAAGGCCATTGATGTAGAGAGTCATCAGGCTCGCATCATAGAAGACCGTTGCATACTTTGTGGTCATTGCACCCTGATATGTCCTCAGAATGCCAAGGTAGTACATAGTGAAGTGTCCGAGGTAAAACGTCTAATCGCCAACGGAGAAAAAGTTGTAGCTTCGGTGGCACCTTCGTTTATCAGCAGTTTTGAACAGGAGGACTTCCTTGCGATGCGTCTGGCTCTGATACGACTGGGATTTGTTGACGCACAAGAGACGGCTATAGGAGCACAAGCTGTGACGGAAGAATACCGACGTCTGCTACAAGAGGGAACAATGAAGAACTTTATTACCTCTGCCTGCCCTGCCGCCTGCCGACTCATTCAGGAATACTATCCCAAAGCCCTCCCCTTCTTGGCTCCCGTAGACTCACCCATGGTGGCACATGCCAAGATTATCAAGAAGCAGATTCCCGAAGCTCACATCGTGTTTATCGGCCCATGTATAGCCAAGAAACGAGAAGGTTCGGAGTGTGGAATGGTCGACAATGTACTTACCTTTGAAGACCTCAAATGCTGGTTTGACGAAGCAGATATCCACCTCAAAGAGATGGCACGTATCCCTTCTATGACTCAGCACGAAAGCGTCAACCTTTCGAAACTATACCCCATCAGCCACGGCATCATCAAGGCGTTTGACGTATTGCCCGAAGGCTATGAATATATGAGCGTTGACGGCCACGACCGTTGTATTGATGCCCTTGACAATATTGAATACCTCGACCACGTATTCATAGAGTTGAATATCTGCAAAGATGCCTGTGTGAATGGTCCTTGCAGTCTTGTTCAGTCAGGAGGAAGCATCAAAGCGACCAGCGACGTGCGAGACTATGTCAACCGAGAGAAAAACGTCCTCCACGAGAGCGTTGCTCCACACTACGACATCGATATCAAAGCCGAGTATCCACGTCTTCGTAACAAAAGTATCACTCCCACCGAGCGCGATCTCCAAGAGATACTGCACAAAACAGGTAAATTCTCGAAAGAGGACGAACTTGACTGTGGCGCCTGCGGATATGAGACTTGCCGACAAAAAGCCTGGGCTGTATTCAATGGCTATAGCGAGATTGAGATATGTATGCCCTATATGCGCCAACGTGCCGAGTCGCTGAGCTATGAAATTATCAAAGCCAGTCCCGAGGGAATAATAGTTCTCGACTCCGATATGAATATTGTGGAAATAAACGATAAAGGTTGTGAACTTCTAGGTATTGACGACCCCAACGTGAAGGGATATCCTGCATCCAAGTTCTTTAATCCTACCGACTTTGTACTTGCCCTTACGCGCAAACGTCACACCGAGTCAAAACAACAGTTTATTGTTGCTACAAAGAAATACATCAACCTTAGTGTCAACTATCTTGAAGGTCAGAATGTACTATTCGGCATTATGCAAGATGTGACCGAAGCCGTTAACTACGAAAAGCAGATCAACCAAGTGAAGATGGACACCCTAGCCACCACAGATGCAGTCATAAAGAAGCAGATGCGTGTAGCCCAAGAGATAGCATCTCTCCTTGGCGAAACTACTGCTGAAACGAAGGTTGCTCTTCTCAAACTGAAACATCAATTAAGCGAAGAAAAATAGTGAGCAAGATGAAGGAATATTGCCTGGAATATGGATACACCTCGTGCAACCATGTAGGAGAGGAACTCTGCGGAGATAAGGTAGAGGCTACCACCTTGGGCGACTATACCACCTTGGTACTTGCCGACGGATTGGGAAGCGGAGTGAAGGCCAACATATTATCGACCCTCACCTCGAAGATTCTCTGTACGATGGCTTCGAACGAGATTGATATCGAAGAATGCGTTGAGACAATCATTCAGACCCTCCCCGTATGCCGCGAACGCGGTGTAGCCTATTCTACCTTTAGCATTATCCATGTCAACACACAGGGAGAAGGGACCCTCATCGAGTTCGACAATCCCCAGGCCATACTCTACCACAATGGCCAATGCCACGACCTGGAACGGGAAGAACTTCTTATCTGCGACAAGACAGTTTACCGCAGCCAGCTGCACCTTAAAGAAGACGACGTGGTGATTGTGATGAGCGACGGAACCATTCATGCCGGAATTGGCATGATACTCAACTTCGGATGGGACCGCGAGGCTATTATGGCACATCTTAATCGTAGCGTTGTTCCTACCATGTCGGCTCGAGCAATTGCCTGTCTCTTTGCTTCGGCTTGCAACGACCTCTATCTTGACAAACCGGGCGATGATACTACTGTAGCAGCTGTAAAATTACGACCGAGACTCAATGTAAACCTTATGGTTGGGCCTCCTGTCGACAAGGAGAAAGACAACTTCTACGTAAGCCAGTTTTTAGAAGGAGAAGGTAAAAAGATTGTTTGTGGCGGAACCAGTTCGCAGATTGTTGCTCGCCATCTAGGCACTAGTGTCAAAACCAGTTTTGAATTCCCAGACCGCGATGTTCCCCCCATTGGATTCATTGATGGAATAGATCTTACTACCGAAGGGGTCATCACTCTTCGCAGACTATTGGAATTAAGCGAGCGATATCTTTCTGTAACAGATCTCTCACCCAAGACCTTTACCAAACGCGATGGAGCCTCACTTTTGGCAAACATTCTCTTTGAAGAAGCCACTCATATAACCTTCTTTGTGGGCCAAAGCGTCAATGCTGCCCATCAAGGGCTTCCTATCGACATTACTATGAAACTAAAACTTGTTGAGCGCCTGGCACAGAACCTACAACTGATGGGTAAACAAGTAGTGCTCAACTATGACTAATTGCCTGTAAATAAACCAAAATAATCACATACATCCAACATACAATTAAATATGCCACAAAATAACCGATTATTCGACACAACAGTTCAGTACATCAAATATCAGGTACTGAAAGAAGTGATACGCCGAGCCTATGAGGGAGGTCTTGAGGACGCTTACCTTGAGATACCCAAGATTATCGCTCCAGGTCCCAAGCCCTCTGTACGTTGCTGCATCTACAAAGAGCGTGCTATTATGCAGGACCGAATCAAAATGGCTATGGGTGGCCATAAGGACAACGAAAACCCCGTAGAGGTCATGTATACTGCTTGTGACGAATGCCCCGCCGATGGCATCTATGTCACCCCTGCCTGTCGTGGCTGTATGCTCCATGCTTGCAAGGACGCTTGTCCTAAAGATGCAATCACCATAATTGACCACCATGCTGTTGTAGACAAGAGCAAATGTATCGAATGTGGAAAGTGTACTAAGGCTTGTCCCTACTCTGCAATCATACTCCAAAAGCGTCCCTGTATGGTAGCCTGCAAAGTAAAAGCTATCAGTATTGACGATGATAAGAAGGCTCAGATCGACAACAACAAATGTATCTCCTGCGGCGCTTGCGTCTACAAATGCCCCTTTGGTGCTATTACCGATAAATCTCTCATCCTTGATATCATTGATATTCTCAAGAAGAGCGAAGAAAACAAGAAATATCATGTTTATGCTGTTATTGCTCCAGCAATTGTAGGACAATGTCGTTCAGCAAGAATTGAACAGGTAGTCAGCGCTATCAAGAAACTCGGTTTCTATCAGGTTGTTGAAGCTGCTCTTGGTGCAGATATTACTCTTTACCATGAAGCAAACGAATGGGCAGAGAAAAAAATTCTTACCACCTCGTGCTGTCCTTCCTTTGTAGCTTTTGTTGAGAAGAATTTCCCTGATTTGGTGAAATATATCTCCCATTCTGTTTCTCCTATGGTTGAGACCGCTAAGCTGATTAAGCGTTCCGACCCCAATGCAAAGGTTATCTTTATCGGACCTTGTGCTTCTAAGAAGATGGAATTCAAACTTGAGAAGACTCAGGGTATGATTGACAGCGTTATGTCGTTTGAAGAGCTTCAGGCTTTCCTTGATGCACGTGGTATTGACGATACCCAATGCGAAGATTCCGAACTTGATAATGCTTCCTTCTATGGACGTATCTTCGCCAAGAGTGGTGGTATTGCTCAAGGCGTTAACGATGTTGCAAAACAAATGGGAGTTGAGGGTCTGAAGACTTGCCAGATGAATGGTATAGACGAATGCCGTGCGGCTCTTATGCGCCTCAAACTCAATCGTGCTACCGAGAACTTCTTTGAGGGTATGGCCTGTGATGGTGGCTGTATCAATGGTCCTCTCTCCATCACTCATGGTCCTCGTAATGTAGCCGACGTTGACAAATATGGAGAAGCTGCCAAAGAAAAGACTATTGACAACTCGGTTAAACTCTACAAACTTAGCCTCGAGAACGAAAAGAAATAACTTGAGACGATTCATAATCAGGAGACAATTCATACATTGGAATCTCCTTATTATGAGTTGAGATTACGAAAGAAGGCTTCTCTAAAATGGGAGGTCTTCTTCTCTCATTCAACGAACAAGGCATTCAACTAACAAGGGCAACCTCAAATGGGGTTGCCCTTATCGTTTGCTGTATAGAGGTATATGCTAGTTGTATTCCTCAATGATACCTGTTACCATATTGGGTGTGAGACGGCCATAAACCTTCTCGCCAATCATTGCTACGGGAGCAAGTCCACAGGCGCCAACGCAACGGAGGCAATCGATAGAGAACTTACCATCGGGGGTAGTCTGACCTACGCCGATACCGAGAACGCGCTTGAACTCCTCGAGAATCTGGTCTGCGCCACGAACATGGCAGGCGGTACCGAGGCAGATTGAAATAGGGTGCTCACCCTTGGGCTCCATAGTAAAGAAGGAATAGAAGGTAACGATACCGTAAACGCGCGATACGGGGATTCCCAACTGCTTTGCGATAGCTTCCTGAACTTCCATAGGGAGGTAGCCAAGAGCGCCCTGAACGCCGTGCAGAATATGAATAACATCGGAGGGACGATTGTCGTACTGAGCGCAAATATCCTTGATAATATTCAGCTTTTCAGCATTTATTTCTATATGTGACATAGTTTCTTTCAGTTTTGAGTAAATTATGAGCTATTAGACTATAGGATAGGGGGAGTTTCCCTACCCTATTCTATAGTTTAGATACCGAATTTCTTCTCGCTCTTGTCGAAATAGTGGGTATGGAGCAGGTGATGTGCCTTCTCGCCACAGGGTTCGCCAAGAAACTCTTTGTAGAGCTGCTGGATATAAGGATTCTCGTGACTCTTACGGATAGGTTTCTCACGATCTTCTTCGTAGATAGCCTGGAGACGTTTCTCAACCTTGCTGAAGTCGCCATGATGGTAGGGCTGACCTGCGCCACCTACACAACCACCAGGACATGCCATAATCTCAATAGCGTGGAACTGAGCTTCGCCTGCACGTACCTTGTCGAGAAGTTTGCGGGCGTTGCCAAGACCATGAGCAATACCGATATGGATAGGAGTTCCGTCGAAGTCAACAGTAGCTTCACGTACACCTTCAAGACCACGGAGTTCGGTAAATTCTACCTTGCCGAGTTCCTTCTTGGTGAAGATTTCGTAAGCGGTACGGGTTGCAGCCTCGATTACGCCACCAGTAGCGCCGAAGATAACTGCAGCACCTGTACTCTCGCCGAGAGGCTTGTCAAAGTCGCTGTCAGGAAGATCCTCAAACTTAACGCCAAGAAGTTTGACCATATCTGCAAGCTCGCGGGTAGTGAGAGAGTAATCTACGTCTGGATTACCGTCAACCTTGAACTCGTCGCGCTGACACTCGTATTTCTTTGCTACGCAAGGCATGATGGAAACTACTACGAGGTCCTCGCGCTTGATACCCATCTTCTCTGCCCAATAGTTCTTGGCAATAGCGCCGAACATCTGCATAGGGCTCTTAGCGGTAGAAGGAATATCGAGCATGTCGGGATAGTTGGTCTCAAAGAAGTTAACCCAACCGGGGCAGCAGCTGGTCATGATAGGAAGCTTAACGCTCTTGTCACCCTTCATGAAGCGAGCGATACGGTCGAGCATCTCAGTTCCTTCCTCCATGATAGTGAGGTCGGCTGCAAAATCAGTATCAAACACATAGTCGAAGCCCATCTTCTTGAGGGCGGTAACCATCTTACCGGTAACGCGTGAACCGGGTTCCATACCGAACTCTTCGCCAAGGGCTACGCGAACAGCAGGAGCGGTCTGAACGATAACTTTCTTACGAGGATTAGCGATGGCGCTCATCACCTGACGGGTGTTGTTAACCTCGCTGAGAGCTCCTACGGGACAAGCCTGTACACATTGGCCGCACATAACGCATGAGGTATCTTCAAGATTCATGCGGAAGGAGGTGGAAACGACAGCTCCGAAACCACGATTAACAGCAGTAAGGGCACCTACGGTCTGAAGGCTGTTACATACGGTTTCGCAACGACGGCACATGATACACTTGTTCTCGTCGCGTATGATAGCGGGAGAGATTTCAACTTTATTCTTAGACTGTTCTCCTGAATAGGTAATATCGCGGAGGCCGAGGTCGTTAGCCAGTTTCTGAAGCTCGCAGTTGCCGCTCTGGGGGCAGATAAGGCAATCAGCGGGATGGTCAGAGAGCATGAGGTCTACAACGGTACGACGAGCCATAATGACGCGGAGGCTGTTGGTACGGACTACCATACCTTCAGAAACGTTGGTAGCACAGGAAGCGGCAAGGTTGGATTTGCCTTCTACCTCTACAACGCAAACGCGACAGCTGCCGGGACGGTTCTCAACGCCCTGTCCCTTGAGTTCGTAGTGGCAAAGGGTAGGAATCTCGATACCAATGCTGCGGGCGGCCTTGAGGATAGTTGTGCCTTTGGGCACGGTTACTTGGCGGTCGTCTATAGTGAGGGTTATCATATTTTCCATATCTTGATAACTTATTTGATTCGAATTGCGTTAAACTTACATTTGGTAATACAGGTACCGCACTTGATGCAGATGCTGTTGTCAATCTGGTGGGGTTTCTTGAGTTCACCCTTGATAGCCTCAACGGGGCAGTTGCGCGAACATGCAGTACATCCGACACATACGGCAGGATTGATCTCATACTGAACGAGGTCCTTGCAGGCACCTGCACGGCATTTCTTGTCCTGAACATGCTCTACGTACTCATCCCAGAAATTGTCGAGGGTAGAGAGAATGGGGTTGGGTGAAGACTGACCGAGACCACAGAGAGCGGTATCTTTGATGACTACGCTGAGGTTGCGCAGATGTTCAAGATCTTCCATTGTACCATTGCCTTTGGTAATCTTGTCGAGCATCTCATAGAGACGCTTGTTACCGATACGGCAGGGAGTACACTTTCCGCAGCTCTCAGGAACGGTAAAATCGAGATAGAACTTGGCGATGCTGACCATACAGGAGCTTTCGTCCATGATAACCATACCGCCAGAGCCCATCATAGAGCCAGCCTGGGTAAGTGACTTATAGTCGATAGGAATGTCAAGATGACGCTCGGTAAGGCATCCGCCTGAAGGACCGCCGGTCTGAACAGCCTTAAACTTCTTGTTGTCCTTGATACCGCCGCCGATTTCGTAGATAATCTCGCGGAGGGTAGTACCCATAGGAACCTCGATAAGACCTACATTGTTTACCTTGCCGGCAAGAGCGAACACCTTGGTACCCTTTGAGTTTGCAGTTCCGATGCTGCTGAACCATTCTGCGCCCTTGGTAATGATGATAGGCACGTTGGCATAGGTCTCAACATTGTTTACGTTGGTGGGCTTGAGGTTGTAGCCCTTCTCGCTGGTTCGTGGAGGTTTGAAGGTGGGCTCGCCACGCTTGCCTTCCATAGAGTGGATAAGAGCGGTAGCCTCGCCACATACGAATGCGCCGGCACCATAGCGGAGCTCGATATGGAAATTGAAGCCGCTATTCATGATATTGTCGCCAAGGAGGCCCATCTCTTCAGCCTGGCTGATAGCAATCTTGAGACGCTCGATAGCGAGAGGATACTCGGCACGGATATAGATAAGACCCTTGTCTGCGCCGATGGCATAGCCGCAGATAGCCATAGCCTCGAGTACGCTGTTGGGGTCGCCTTCGAGGATGGAACGGTCCATAAATGCGCCAGGGTCACCTTCGTCAGCATTGCAGACTACGTATTTCTGGTCAGCCTTGGCACGGGCGGAACTTGCCCATTTCTTGCCGGTGGGGAAACCTGCGCCACCACGGCCGCTGAGGCCTGAAGCGGAAACCACCTCAATAACCTGCTCGGGGGTGTATTCGGTAAGACACTTGGCCAAAGCCATGTAACCGTCGTGAGCAATATAATCCTTGATATTTTCGGGGTCGATAACGCCGCAGTTGCGGAGAGCGATACGGATCTGTTTCTTATGGAACTTGTTGGGCTCTTTGTTATCCTCTACGCGCTCGCCGGTAATGGGGTTGACATAGAGGAGGTCTTCAACCTTCTTGCCGCCTTCGATATGCTCTTCGACAATTCTTCTTACATCGTTAGGTTTAACATGGGTGTAGATAGTATTGTCGGGCATAATCTTTACTACGGGGCCCTGGTCGCACAAGCCGAAGCATCCGGTCTGGATTACCTGAACATCGTTGCTCAGATTCTTTTCGGCGAGGGTGCTTTTGAAATTATCTGCAATCTGGGCGCTGTTGCCACTGGTGCAGCAACTGCCACCGCAAACCAGAATATGCTTATTGTATGTTGCCATATTAAGAAAATGTGTGTTTAGTCGGTGGTTTCGTAATTAACGGGGATAATTCCTTCTACCAGCTCATTGTTCTGGATATACTTGGTAAGAATCTCGTCGGCGCGGGTTTCGTCCACGTAGCCGAATACTACAGATTCGCGTCCGGGAACGCTTACCTCGAGGGTGGGTTCAGCATAGCAGTAGCCCATGCAGCCTGCCTGAGTAAAATCGATGTCGAGGCCGAGCTCCTTGGATTTCTCTACCATGTGGTTCATCACCTGTTTTGCTCCAGCAGCAATGCCGCAAGTAGCCATGGCGATTTTCACCTGCACCTTCTTCACATCGGCAGGGCAAAACTCAGCACGGAACTCATCACGCAAAGACTGTAAGTCAGCTAATGATTGTACCTTTCTCATGTGTTTGTTCTTTTAGTTTATAGTTTATTTTAGATTAATTGCTTTTATATAAACATTTTACATCATTCCAAATGGTGTAGAATGTCGTTGCAAAGATAGCATTTTTTTCTCACATATCAATTACTTAAATATTAATACTTCTTAAAAATAATTTACTATAGATAAAACGTCGAAAAAAAACATCATTTTTGATTTTTTGCACAATAAATCGACCCGATCTGCGTATTTCTTTAAAAGAATTGCTGGAGTCTTTCCCCTTTTACGATTGTCAAATCCGATTCTGCTCCGCGAACTCATTCATACGACCACAACCCGATAGAACTATAAACAAAATATCCTCTTATTATGAAAACCCTGTTCTCTCTTCCGTTAGCCCTGGTTGCTGTCATTACAGCATCCTGTTCCGACCCCGCTCCCTCCGGAAGCAAGAATTTTCAAGAGGCGTATAAGATACTTACCGACAGAACAAAAGCCATAGAAAAAGTATCGACCTGCGAGGAATTCATCCAGCTCACAGCCCCTATGGAAGACTACGACCTGCTCTACGAAAAACTCTCCGTAGAGGAACAGTCCAAGCTCAACACTCCTACCATAGACCTGATGATTGCCATTAACAAGAAGAACAAGGAATTAGACTGTATGGACCTTGCGCCTACGGCAGACGAAATAATCGAAACCGAGTCAATCGCCGAAGAAGAGTAGAAAAACATTCATTATTTCCTATATCTCCCCTCTCTACGGAACGACCATACTCCCGATCGTTCCGTTATTTTTTCTTCTCGCCCGCCATCGGCCATCAGCCCCTGCCACATCCCAGATGCCAGCTCCTAGACAGCACCTAGGCAGCACCTAGCGTCCACATAGAGTCCACTTAGCGTCCACTTAGCGTCGCAAAATCGGTCTCCGGGTGGACGCTATATGGACTTTATGTGGACGCTATATGGACTCTATGTAGAGTCTAAGCCGACGAAAGGACGGATGTTATTCTTGCTTTTTGAATAACTTTTTACTATTTGTACAATAAAAAAAATGTTTCGTCGTTATTTAAACCTAATAAGAAAATAAATCAGTAGTATCAATAACTATATTTTTGCATGAGAAAACTAATCCTGATTATGCTTGCCACTCTGGTAACAAGCACGTTGCTGGCTCAGAACAGAACCATTAGCGGAACCATTACCGACCGAGAAACAGGCGAAACCCTTATCGGCGCCACCGTGCTCGACTACGTATCGGGCAAAGGTACCGTCACCAATGCATTCGGACAATTCTCCCTCACCCTGCCTCAGGGCAACGTACAGTTGCGCATAAGCTATGTAGGATACCAGCAGATTCTCGACACATTCCAGCTCACCGAGAACAAAGTCTACAACGTCAAGCTGATTTCGAGTACAACCCTCGATGCCGTTGTGGTTCAGGCACAAAGACCTACCGATGCCAAGAGCTCGCAGATGAGTGCCATCCAGATTCCCGTCGAGCATCTCAAGGCCGTTCCCGTTCTCTTCGGCGAAGCCGACGTGGTGAAAGCCGTACAGCTGCTGCCTGGCGTGCAGAGCGGTAGCGAGGGAACGGCAGGCATGTATGTGCGTGGCGGAGGACCCGACGAAAACCTCTTCCTCCTCGACGGCGTTCCTCTCTATAATGTAAACCACATGGGCGGATTCTTCTCGGCCTTCAACAGCGACGCCGTCAAGAACATCACCCTCTACAAAGGCTCCTTCCCCGCTCATTTCGGAGGCCGACTCTCGAGTGTGCTCGACATTACGACCAACAACGGTAACGACAAGAAACTCCACGGAGGCATCTCTGTCGGAGCCATCGCTACCAAGTTCTACCTCGAAGGCCCCATTGTGTCGGAGAAGACCACCTTCTCGCTCTCGGCACGACGCACCTATGCCGATGTGCTCCTTCAGCCGTTCCTCGGAATTGCCACTCTTGGCACAGAGGTTGCAACCAACGCCGGCTACTATTTCTACGACCTCAACGGAAAGGTAACCCACAAGTTCAACGACCGCAGCCGCCTCTTCCTCTCCTGGTATTCGGGCGACGACAAGGTATATGCCAGAATCAAGACCCGCGATGTCATCTTCTCTGACCACAGCGATAAAATCTTTATGAAGTTAGGCTACAACTGGGGCAATATTGTAGGTTCTGCACGATGGAACTACATCATCAATCCCAAGCTCTTTATGAACGTAACAGGTTCCTACACCCGCTATCGCAACAATCTCGGTCTGGGAGCCGAAGAAACCTTCGTTACTATAGAGGGAGATATTGACGAAACCACTATTGACATGAGCTACAATTCGGGCATCCAGGACCTCACAGCCCGTGTAGACTTCGACTATGCTCCTCATCCCGACCACAGCGTCAAATTCGGAGCCTATGTACTCAACCACAAATTTACCCCCGAGATTATCGGTACCAAGATCGACATTTTTGAGCAGAACAACGGCGTTCCCAGCCAGATGGGTATCGACACCACTCTCGGCGAGAGTATTATCCGTGCCAACGAGATGAATGCCTTTATCGAAGACGACTGGAACATCACATCCACCATCAAGGCCAACGCAGGTGTAGCACTCAGCGGGTTTGCTGTTCAGGGCACCTTCTATCCCTCCATCCAACCCCGACTCAGCGGACGCGTTCTCATTACCAACGACCTTTCCTTCAAGGCCGGCTACGCCTACACCACCCAGTATCTCCACCTGTTGAGCAACTCATCCATCTCTCTGCCTACCGACCTCTGGGTACCCGTGACTGCTAAGATAGCACCTATGAATGCCCACCAGGTAGCAGCCGGATTCTTCTACAACTGGGGCACCATCTGCGATCTCAGTATTGAAGGCTACTTCAAGAAAATGAACAACCTGATGGAGTATAAAGACGGAGCCTCCTTCTGGGGCAGCTCGACCGGATGGGAAGAGAAAGTATGTCTGGGCGAAGGATGGAGCTATGGTCTGGAATTCCTGGCACAACGTACCGTAGGTCAATTCACAGGATGGATAGGTTATACCCTCAGCCGTAGCGACCGCCGTTTCAACCGTCCTGGCCAAGAGCTGAGTGGCGGAAACATTTTCCCTGCCAAATACGACCGTCGCCACGACCTCTCTATCGTGATGATGTACAAACCCAACGAGGAATTTGACGCCAGCATTTCGTGGGTATATTCAACCGGAAATGCAGCCTCTTTGGCAACTCAAGAGTTTGAACCCTACAACCCCAACTCCGACTACAACGAAAACGACTATTACTACGACTACTATTACTACTACAACCAGCTCAGCAACTACGAGAATCGCAACAATTATCGTATGCCCGACTATCATCGTATGGACGTAAGCGTCAATTTCCACAAGAAACTCAAACGAGGCACTCGCACCTGGAACATCAGCGTCTACAACCTCTACAACCGCAAGAATCCATACATCATCTACGAAAAGACCGGTTCTCCCTATACCAGCCCCAGCGGCCAGCATTACAGTTCCTCGCTCGTACAGCTGAGCATATTCCCCATCATCCCCTCCGTATCCTACACCTTCAAGTTCTAAACGACAAGAGGGTCAAACAGAAAAGTGCAATATTTAACAACCTTGCAATCTCAATCAACAAGTACACGAAACATGAAAACTTTTCGCTATATAATTTATCTTTTCGCAGTCGTAATCTGCTTTGCATCGTGCGAGAAAGTAGTTGAATTTGACGAAGACGAGACTCAGACTCTAGTAGTAATGAATGCCTGTGCACAGGCCGACAGTTCCTTCTCTGCAAAGCTCACCTACAGCCGTTTCTTCCTCGACGGAAGTTCCTTCCGTCCTATAAACGACGCACAAGTAATCCTCAACGTAAACGGAACAGACTATAACGCCACCACAAGCGGGCAAAAGGGCGAATATTCAGTATTATACAAACCCCAACCTGGCGACAGCCTTACATTACGCGCCTTAATACCTGGCCGCGACGAGGTAAGTGCCTCTGCCAAGATACCCTCACGCCTTACCATTTCTGATATCAGCACATCCCATATCTACGACTCTGCCAACTCCTACTATGACCCCAGCTGGTACAACGTCAGCGACAACATTATCCATTTCAAATTCAAACTCCACGACAGAGCTGACGAACGGAACTACTATAGAATTCACGTCTACTACCGCGATACCCTCATCAAAGATGAGTACTACTACAACTATAACGGCAGCATATCAGATACTGTCACCGACACTCTCTACCGCCAGCAGAGTTCCTGTGAGTTCAAGATTATCGACCCTGCCATCATCAACGCCAGCACAAACCTCGGAGACATCTTTGACGAAGGTGTTGAAACTGGCAGCTACGAAGGCAGCAACCTCCTGTTTACCGATGAGAGAATAAATGGTCACAACCACGAGATTCATCTGGCCATAAACATACCCTACCTATACTGCAACTACCTCCGAATGCTCCATTCCTATGTTGAGGTAAGAGTAGAATCCATCTCGCGCGACTACTATCTCTACCTAGCCACCAAGGAGAAGCAGATGAATGGCAACGAGCTCACAGCCATCTTCAGCGAGCCTGTACGCATCCATTGTAATGTAAAGAACGGCCTGGGAATATTAGGCGCCAGTTCTATCACATGTGTACCTGCTCGTGTAATAATTAAATAGCCAACTCCATTAGGGCCTATTATCCTATTCTCCTTGATTAAATTATACGATTCTGATACAATCCTATGAAAGTTCTCATTACCGACAACGCCCATCCAATCCTCGAACAGAAACTACAAGAAGCAGGCCTCGAAGTTGAGATTGACACCCTCTGCACCTACGAAAGCCTCTTGTCCCGCATGGGAGAATACGACGGCATCGTTGTTCGCAGCAAGATAGAGATCGACCGCCATTTTATCGACAATATGGGCGACCGTTGCAAGGTTATCGGACGTGTGGGAGCCGGCATGGAGACTATCGACGTGGACTATGCCGAAAGCAAGGGCATCCGTTGCGTCAACTCGCCCGAAGGCAACCGCGACGCTGTAGGAGAACACGCCACCTCGCTCCTTCTGTCTCTCTTCAACAAGATTACCGTCGCCAATAGCGAGGTCAGACATGGCTTGTGGCAACGCGAAGCCAATCGTGGGATTGAGGTAAAGGGCAAGACAATAGGAATAATCGGTTTTGGCAATATGGGAGCAGCCTTTGCCCAACGGCTGCAAGGATTTGAATGCAACATTATCGCTTACGACAGATACCTGCCCGACCATACCCGATCCAATTTTGAGCGTATGAAGGATTTCGTCAGACAGGTATCACTCAGCGAGTTGCAGACTCGGGCCGACGTATTGTCTCTCCATGTGCCTTTGACTGAGACTACTCTTTATATGGTAAATCGGGAGTTCATCGATGGCTTTGCCAAACCATTCTACCTTATCAATACAGCCCGCGGCAAGTGTGTCAAGACCTCCGATCTGGCTCAGGCCATGAAGGAAGGTAAGATTCTGGGTGCAGCCCTCGACGTCAACGAATACGAGCAGATGACTAAGGACTCTTACGATATAAGCAACCTGCCCGACGACTTCAGATACATTCTTGACAGTCCCAATACCATACTGACTCCTCACGTGGGAGGATGGACCGTAGAGAGCAAATACAAGCTGGCATCCTTCCTGGCCGACAAGATAATTGCAGTCCTTTC
The DNA here is from genome assembly GCA_024400565.1 of Bacteroidales bacterium. Taxonomy (GTDB): domain Bacteria; phylum Bacteroidota; class Bacteroidia; order Bacteroidales; family P3; genus Colimorpha. The sequence continues at coordinate 12,208 of JAKSMQ010000022.1, read as the reverse complement.
TGCCCAATAATGACACTATTCATAAACCATACAACCACCACACAAGAAAAATGCTCATAGTAGACAACGCCATAGTTTCAGACAATATCGTCGACAGATGCTTCTGCTGCGACCTTGCCCAATGTAAAGGAGAATGCTGCGTAGAGGGCGACTGCGGAGCTCCCCTTCTTGAAGAGGAGATTCCCGTTCTCGAGGAGATTCTCCCTCAGGTAAAGCCCTATATGACGGCCGAAGGCATAGCCGTAGTGGAGAAAGAAGGCGTATCAGCCCTCGACAATACCGAGGAGCCATGTACTCCCCTGGTCAACAACCGCGAATGTGCCTACGTGGCGTGGGGCGAAGACGGAACAGCATATTGCGCCATTGAACAAGCCTTCCGCGATGGCAAGATCGGATGGAAGAAACCTGTCTCCTGCCACCTCTACCCTCTGCGTATTGACGACTTTGGCGAGTTTATTTCCGTCAACTACCATGAGTGGGACATCTGCCGTTGTGCCGTTGCCAAAGGCAAGGAATGCGGCGTACCACTCTACGAATATCTCAAGGAGCCCCTCATCCGCCGCTTTGGCGAGAAATGGTACGACGAACTACTCGAACAGGTAGAGATTTTTAAAGAAAACCAACATTAATCTGACAACCATATTTCCTTCTCATGTCCAACAAAGAAGAATTTCTCGAGCTTTTGCGCTCAACCAACCGACCTGGAATAGAAGATGTGATTGAAGAACTCGAAAACAACGGCTTCTTCAAAGCTCCCGCCTCCGCCGGACACCACCTCAACATAGAGGGAGGACTTCTGCAGCATTCCCTCAACACCTGCAAGGCCGCCCTTGCCGTATTTGAATCCATGAAAACCTTAGAGCCTAACCTGGAACGCGAAGTAAAGAAAGACAGCATCATTATCACAAGCCTGCTTCACGACGTCTGCAAGAGCGACATCTACAAACCCACCATGAAGAAGAGAAAGAACTATATGGGTACCTGGGAAGAAGTTCCGGGATATGATGTCAGCTACCGCGACTTTCCTATGGGACATGGCGAAAAGAGCGTTATTATGCTTCTCTATTATACCGGACTTGAAATTACCGAATCCGAAATGTTTGCAATCCGCTGGCATATGGGACCCTGGGGACTCAATTTCAACAGTCTCGAAGATATGCGTTCCTACGATGCTGCTTCAACCATGCATCCGCTTGTTTCAATCCTGCATTGTGCCGACACCCTGGCTTCCAAGATAATGGAGCGTACCGGAGAGGAGAATTTCTAGCCACAGCCGTATCCAAGGATTTATAATTCAACTCCAACACTTGCTATCAAAATATCATCATCCTATTCATCATCTAACAAAATGACTACGAAGAAAAAATATTGGTTCTGTTTCTTAATCATCGGATTTGTTCTGGTGGTAGACCAGATTGTAAAGATTATGGTAAAAACCAGAATGCAGATAGGCGAAGACATACCCCTGATTGGAGAATGGTGTCGCCTGCATTTTGTAGAGAACGAAGGTATGGCCTTTGGTATGGCCTTTGGTGGAAAGGTAGGAAAACTCATCCTTTCCCTGTTCCGTATCGTTGCAGCAGGAGCCATCATGTGGTATCTTATTCGCCTCATCAGACGAAACGAGAGTACGCTTACCCTCACCAGCCTCAGCCTCATCTTCTGTGGTGCCGTAGGCAACCTTATTGACAGTTGCTTCTACGGACTTATCTTCAATGAAAGCTACTACCAGCTTGCAACCCTATTCCCTGCCGAGGGAGGCTATGCGCCATTCCTTTTCGGGCGTGTGGTAGATATGTTCTATTTCCCGCTGTTTGAATTCGACTGGCCCCAATGGATACCCGGACTTGGAGGCAGTCACTTTGAGTTCTTCAACGCTATCTTCAACGTAGCAGATGCCGCTATCACTATTGGCGTTATCCTACTCCTGGTTGACATACTCTTCTGCCGCAAGGAATCGGCCCAAGTAGAAGAGCCTGCAACCGATAACGGCCAAGCCAACCAATAATCCTCTGCGTCAGTAATGCTATACATCTCCCTACCGTCCCAAAGGCATAACAGTTAAACTAATTACTGAATAATAATTATTTACATCTATTAAAGGTAGGTTTTCCCGCCCTATATCAATAACATTTAGACACTATCTCTTACACTCTCCTATTATACAAAACAATACTTAACAATCACAATATCTGAATAATAGAATAACACATACCATTTATAACATCTTACACACCACCCAAAAACAGAATATTTTGATAGTTATTTAGAGAAAAAACACAACATTTCGTCTTGAATAGATAAAAAAAATTACGTCATAATATCCTATAAGGCAAACAACTATAAATAAAAACAACTTAGAAAGTAAAAATAATTTGGTCAATTCAAAAAAAGTGTGTATTTTTGCACCCGATTTCGAGAGATAATCGATGGCGTCGTAGCTCAGTTGGTAGAGCAGAGGACTGAAAATCCTTGTGTCACTGGTTCAATTCCAGTCGATGCCACAGAAAAGAGGAAGCAACAATGCTTCCTCTTTTCTTTGTGACCGGAGAGTGTGCGTCTTATAACCTGTATGCCGATAGGGGTTAGAGAGAGAAAAAAACGTAGCAAACATAAATCCATCTTTATCCAAGCCAGTTCACATTCGACTGAATCCGTCGTTGAAATGTATCTTTGATTGGATCTTAGACCTACCTTTCTTATCTGAAATATTTTAGGAGTTCTGCTCATGCCGCAGGAGAATGTTTATCACTCCGCCCTTTTATATTATGAAGGAAAAGAATATCTCTTTCCCCTGATGGCCAGCTTGCTCAAGGCCACAACCTTTGCCTCCTGTGAAAATAAAAACCACAAAGATAACAAGACATTCAACCATGTTGGCAAATAGAGAATTGTAATAGGCGATGACAAAGATTCTATTCCTCAAACAATCAACACTAGTATTGACGAGTAGGTTCGTATTCATCTCAGTTTTAGGGCTGATAACACCTGTTCGATGACCATGCCTGCATAGAATGAGAGACGCAACGACACCTATACCCTCATCGGCGATAAGTTTGACATCACTATCAACGAGATTGAGTGCCCATCACCGAGCTGGAGTCCCCCTCAACAACGGCCACCTCAAAGTTTACGTAGTGTTGCCGATTTCGAGGAGTGGTGCACTCGCTGGGCTGATGAGGTTCACATGAGTATTACCATCAATCACGACGAGCACAACCACATAAAGTTAAACCGTTTGGGCAACAGCCAACTCTTCTTTAGTCATTCTGAGTTCGACAAAATAGGGCGTATGCTGACATCATCTATTGCTCGACTGATAGATAACTAGCCAGGACAAAACAACTACTACTTCCTGACTGCAGAAGAGTAAATACAGGCGGCCTGACAAAATAATGGAATACATTTTCTCTGTCAGACCGCCTTACTAATTTCTCATCGAATGAAATATTCAAATCCAGAAAGAGAATTTCCTCTACATTTAACCTTTATAAAACATCTTTATGGAAGGTCTACATGAATAGTAGCATCCACAAGAGAAAACGTGCAGCCTTTCCTATGAGCATAAAAAGTGCACATTTCCATGCATTGAGGCGATAAAAGCCAAGTGCTATGGCAAAGACATCACCCACTATAGGCACCCAGGTCAGCAAAGCCAATAATACGCCCCATCTGTCGACAAGTGATTTCTGCTTCTCCAGCGTCTCGGGCTTGACATGAAGCCATCGTTCAAGCCATTCCCACTTACCCAGCCACCCCAAACCATAAGAAGTCAAGCCGCCCAGCCAGTTGCCCGCTGTTGCACTTATAAAACAGGCCCACGCAGGCACTCCTGCTGCCAGCACACCGACAAACAGTACATCGCTGGAGAATGGAACCACCGTAGCAGCAAGAAAACTGCCCACAAACAAGCCCCATATACCCCAACTGGCTAACATACCTATTTATGCAAAGAAGTCATCAATCCAGGAACGCTCGTCGATCTTGGTAAGTCGCACGCCACAATGGCGACAGTGGGTAGCCGTCTCGTCAATCTCCTCAAAGCCACAATGGGGACAGCGTTTTACCACCTCTTTCCTTTCGGCAGAAGAAGGCACAGCCGATGCTTCATCTTCCGCCTCGTCATCTTCGTCGTATGCCACCTCGAGAGTCGACAATACCGCCATTTCCTCGTCGTCAATATCTTCGCGATGACGCTTACGTTCTTTACGGGCCTCGTTTGCCTCTTTGATAGTCTCACCCGCCACAATTCCCGTAGGCACAGCTATGATAGAGTAACCGAGCAGCATGACGACAATACTTATAAAACGGCCTGCATGGGTAACCGGTGTAACATCGCCATAGCCTACCGTAGTAATGGTCACCACGGCCCAATAGATACCCTGGGGGATAGAAGAGAACTGTTCGTTGCGTCCGTTCTCAAACATATACATGATAGCACCCAGTATCACTGAGGTAAGCAGGGTAAATACCATAAAGATAGCTATCTTATAGGCACTTCGCTGCAGGGAACGAATAAGACGACGGCCTTCGTTGATGAAACGTTCCATCTTGAGAATACGGAATATACGCAGTCCGCGGAGGATACGCAGTACCGACATAGTGTGAGTAGCAGGGAAGAGAATGCTCAGATAAGCAGGGAAGATAGAAAGGAAATCGATAATTCCATAGAACGAGAGAATATACTTGCGGGGATTCTTAAGACAGTAGATACGCAGATAGTATTCAAGTGTAAACCCTATCGTAAAGAGCCACTCCACACATTGCAGGGCAAAGCTGAGCCAGCCCGTGATGCGTGGCGAGCTGTCGATTATCATCAGAAAGAGGTTGATGCCGATGGCAATAAGCAGAATGATATCGAAAGCTTTTCCCTTAGGGGTATCACTCTTGAAGATAACATCAAAGATCTGCGTTTTCGTAGCCTTCCTGTATCGGCGGGGAAGAAGCAGATGAAAGATAATCCAGTGAAGGAAATTACCTATCAGCACGACGGTATTGCGGGCTATTCGGCGAAGGGGTATTGATTGTATCTTTTGCAGAAAAGAGTTCAGACTCATGGTAGGAAGGTGTGTTATTCTTGTTTAAGATACTCCAGGACGGAGCAGTTTTCGGGGCGGAACGTCTTACGGGCTACCTGTTGCAGATGTTCAGCACTCACCTGTTTGTAGCGTTCGGGCTCTGTATTAATCCAGTCGAGTTTTCCGAGCCAATAGAAATAGCACAGACCTAGGGCACGGTCAGCAGCTTTGTACTGTGAGAAGAGGTAAGTACTCTCAAATTTGTTGACCACCTTAGTAAGTTCATGCGCGGAGACCAACTCTTCCTGCAACTTGCGCAACTCTTTCCACACAGCCCCTTCGGCCTGGGCGATGGTAACGCCATCGTGCAGTTTGCCGTTGACGATAAAGAGGCCACAGTCTGTCTCGCCCGAGATGTAGGCGCTCACCTCCACAAATATCTGCTGCTCTTTGACCAGTCTCTTGTACATTCTCGATGAAGACCCATTACTCAGTATGTCGCTTATGATGTCAAAGGCATAATAGTCTGGATGATTGCGGGCACACATGGGGAAAGCCATTACCAGACTGTCGCTGGGTACTGGTCTGTGCACCTGCTGACGGCGGGCTTCTGTCTGAGGCTCTTCCTGGTCATAATGGCGCGAGAACGCCATTGTCTCCGTATGTTCTCTCACACCATCGGAACGAACTATGCTGCCGAAATATTTCTCGGCCAGTTCCAGCACCTCTGCATCCTTCACGTTGCCTGCTACTGCCAGCACGCAGTTGTCGGGTCGGTAGTAGCGGAAGAAGAAATCTTCTACCTCTTGTATGGTAGCCTGCTGCACATGTTCAATGGTAGCTCCTATTGTATTCCAACGGTAGGGATGACGCTTGTAGCAGAGGGGACGCAACAGCATCCACAAGTCGCCGTAAGGCTGATTCTCATAGCGCTGGTGATACTCCTCAGTCACCACCTGACGCTGCACATCCAGACTCTTCTGCGAGAAGTCCAGCAGTCTCATGCGGTCTGCCTCCAGATAGAATGCCGTCTCGAGATGCTCGGCAGGAAAGGTGAGATAATAGTTCGTATAGTCGTTGTTAGTAAAGGCATTATTCTCACCGCTGATACCGTCTACTACCAGATCGTAGTCAGGCACCTCTTTGGTTCCGCCGAACATAAGATGCTCAAACAGATGAGCAAATCCGGTATGATTGGGGTCTTCGTCGCGAGCACCCACGTTGTAGAGCAGGTTTACCGTACACAAAGGAGTATTGTGATCCTCGTTGACGATGAGGGTAAGTCCGTTAGACAGGGTATGCTGGGTATAGTTTATCATAGCCTCTATGGATATTTTAACCTATATATAACACAATAATAAAAAAAATATTGCATAAGTTGCAATAAAATAGTATCTCTCAGCACAAAATTACATACAACAAAGAATAAATACCCCTTAAACATGAAACGAATACTATTTTTCGCACTCAATATGCTTTTTGTTGCCGCTATGGCTATGGCTCAGTTTCCAGGCGGCGGACATCCCGGTGGTGGATACCCCGGTGGCGGACATCCTGGTGGTCGTCCACCCAGAGGTGAACGTCCTGGCGGCAATTTTGACCCATCAAAAATGGACCGAAACACACAACAGGTGCGCCAGAAAAAAGTTGTGCGTAGTGGAAGTACTTTTAAGGTAGTGGGAACTCTTCGCGACAGTATAAGCAAAGAGACATTGCTCTATGTTAACGTAGCCCTACTCCAGAAGGAAGACTCGTCGTTTGTGCGTGGAGCAAGTACCGACCTCAACGGACAATTTGAGATAACAGAGATTCCTACTGGCGAATATTTCCTGCGCGTCTCGTATATCGGATACCAAACCCTCTTTATGCCTATCAAGGTAGAAAACAACACAGCCTTGGGCACCATATTCCTCAAACCCGGTGCCCAGACCCTTCAGGCTGCCACCATCACCGCCAAGCGTCCCCTCTACGCCATGGATGGCGAGAAGATGATCTACAACGTGGCTGAAGACCCCTCCATACAGAGCGGAACCACCAGCGACGCTCTTCAGAATGCGCCTGGCGTAGAGGTCGACATCGAAGGCAACATCACTCTTCGTGGCGTAAGTTCTGTCGAAATCTGGGTTAACGACAAGCCCTCCAAGCTCACGGCCGAGAATCTTAAGACCTATCTCGAGACACTCCCCGCCAACGCCCTCGACCACATAGAGACCATCACCAATCCCTCGGCCAAATATGCCACCGAGAGCGAAGCCGTAATCAACATCATCACTTCCGCCCACATCAAGAAGAACCACTTTATCAGTTTTGGTCTTAACGGTTCCAGCCGCCCCTCGGTAAGTCCTTGGATGAGCTACATGTGGGCCAACGAACGCCTCTCGTTCAACATCTATGCCAGCGGCCGCTACAGCTATACCGACCGCGAGAGCGAAGGGTGGACCATTAAGAAAGACTCCTCTTTTGCCATCACCGAAATAGACTCTTCCAGCTCTTTGAGCCACTCATCCAATCTCGGAGGCAACATCTTCATGAATATGAACTATACCATAGACTCCATGTCTGAACTGGAAGTGCATGGTTCCATCAACTATAGCAACAGCAACTCCTACTCCTATTCCGAGGCGCTCCGTGACGAGAGTTTCCAGCCGGGACGTCAGCGTCTCTACTATGCCGACTCCACCGAGAACCCCGGTTCCAACTCTCTCTTCGGCATGTTTGGTGCTGCCTACACCAAGAAGTTTGACATCGAGGGCCACAACCTTCGCATCTTCGCCGACGGCAACTTCAACCACAACAACAGCGACAGCCGTTTTGTACGCAACTACGACGGCACTACCCTCTACACCAACCCGCTCGACCAGCAGAAATACTACTCTTCGGTCGACAACGGCGGACACTTCGCCCTTCGCGGACGCTACAACCGTCCCTACTCCAAGGATGGTGAGATGAGCTATGGTCTCAACTACGACTACAACAGTTCCTCACGCAACTATCTTCCCACCTTTACCCTCGCCGATGGCCGCGACTCTGTCGATGGTCTGCGTCAGTACCGTTTCACCGACTACGAGCATGCTGTCAGCGGCGATGTCAACTGGACCCACCGCTGGGGTGGATTCACTCTCGAACTGGGCATGGGTGCCGACCTGACCAACGTACATTTTGAGTACAATGCCGACAATGCAGCCGCATTCCCCATCGCCAACCTCAACGATGCCAATACGCTCACCTTCTTAACCTTCACTCCCTCCATTCACACCTCCTACCGCACACAGAGCCTCCACAATTTCAAACTCAACTACACCCTTCGCATGCGCAATCCCGGGAGCAGCCAGCTCTCTACCCGTCGCAACTACTCCGAGGACTCCTACTCTACCGGTAACCCCAACCTCAAGAGTTCCCTCACTCACAATGCCGAAGCCGGCTGGAGCAAGTATTTCAGATCGTTCGGCAATATAGGAGTAGAGGGCTATGTACGCTACTCGCAGAACGAGATTTCCTCTCTCTCCGATGTCACCGACGCTGTAGACCTCTACCTCGACCGACTTATTCAGTACACCATGCCCTACAATATGGGTTCTTCCTACCGTGCCGGTACCTCTGTCAACATGATGATTCGCCCCTCCGGCTTCTTCAACATCCGTTTCTATGGCAATCTCTACAACTCGGGCTATACCTACGACTACGCCAAGCTGGGCGAGGTCTACTCCGACAACATGTGGAGCTACTCTTTCCGCCTCAACGCATGGGCTAAAGTCTGGAACCAGTATCAGGTATTCGCTTCTGCCAGCTACTCTTCGCCCACCCAGAGCCTCTTCTCCACCCGCAAGGCAAGATACTCTATGGACTGTGGCGTACGCAGCGACTTCTTCAAGCGCAAGCTCTCCGTCTTTCTGAACGTACAGGACATCTTCAACTGGGGCAAGACCATTGGTGGCGGTTCCACCAATACCAACCCCTTCCTCGAGAGCAGTTCGACCACCTACACCATCAACTCGCGCTACATCAGCGCCGGTCTTACTCTCCGTTTTGGCCGCATGGAGCTTGAACGCAATGCTAAAGAGGGTGGCGATAGCGACAGCTCTTCAGCCGAATAAACACTACTATATATACATTGACAGGAAAGGCGACTCCTTTGTGGGGACGCCTTTCTTATTGAGATCGTTTCTTTCGTATTGTAGAAGCCTACATCAGCCATCTTACCAGCGCAGGTGCCAGCAATGCTGTAACAATACCGCTCAGGATAAGTCCCAGACTGGAATAGGTGCCCCACATCCTGCCACGTTCCCAGGCTCGGGCGGTGCCCAGAGCGTGGGAGGCTGCCCCCATGCTGAGGCCTCCTGCCTTAGGGTCGCTGATACCAAAGAGGCGCAGCAGTCCCAGTCCTGCCAGATTTCCAAAGAGGCCCACAAAGACCACTACCGCCGCCGTGAGGGCCGACACGCCACCCAGCGTATTGGTCACCTCTATGGCTATGGGCATAGTGACACTCTTAGCCGCCAGCGAACGGATAATAGGCTCGCTGGCACCCGTCCACCTGGCAACAAAGACACAGACGGTAATACCGACTACACACCCTGCCACCTGCGACAGCAGGACGGGAAGCCACCGCTGGCGGATAGCCTTCAGCTGCAGGTAGAGCGGAACACCCAGCGCCACTATGGTGGGCTGCAGCCAGAAGTCGACCATCGTCCCTGCCTTCATATAGTCGTCATAGCTGATGCCCGTTATCTTCAGATAACTTATCAGCACAATGATAGAGATAAGGATGGGGTTGAGCCACACCTGTCTGGTCTTCTGCTGGAGCGAACGCGCGGCAAAGAAGACTCCTACGGTAAGGGCTATGAGGAAGAACCTGTTGGAGAGAAATTCCATAGTACGTCTATTATATTGAAGTTCTGGCACGACGCATTCTGATCACCCGCATCAGTCTGATGCGTCTCACCGCCTGATAGCACCATCCTGTAACCACAAAGACCACCACGGTACTCACCAGGGTAGCAATCACTATAGGCCAGAACTCGGCCTTGATAATATCGAAGTAGAGCATCAGCCCTACGCCGTTGGGGACAAAGAAGAGCGACATATTGGAGATGAGCACGTCGGAGATTCCCTTCACCGACTCGAGCCTGATAATGCCCATCTGCAGAGCTGCCGCCATCAGCAGCATGCCTACTATGCTGCCCGGAAAACTAACTCCCACAGCCCACACCACCAGATGGCCCAGGGCCAGACAGGAGAGAAGTATAGCAATCTGTTTTAGCATGACATTCTTTTGACTTTTTCGACTCCCGCCGGGACTATGGCCTCTACGCCATTCTCCTGCCGCCGGCAGCCCGGAGTCCTTCATTATTCTACAGATAATATTCGGCCGTCAGCTGCCTGTGGGGCACAGAGTTGGTATTGTCGGCCTCGCGGAGCACCAGTTCGCCCCTTTCCGGCTCCTCCGGCACACGGAAGGTAAATGCCAGCAGACTGCGCTTTATGGGGAGGTCCACACGTGTTCTGATATCCAGCCGGCGATGGAGGTTGAGATTGTAGTGCAGACGGGCCTTACGCACCACGTTGTCTGCATCGAGGTTGGGCAGCATCACACAGAAGGTACCATCCTCCGACAGCAGACGCGAGGCGTGTTCCAGCAGGTCTGCAAAGGGAAGCGTGTCGGTATGGCGGGCTGTATTGCGTTGCTTGTTGGGTCCCTTGAGCGAGTTGGTAAAGAAGGGAGGATTACTCACTATGAGCTGGTAGCGCCTCTCGGTCTGGTACTCCTGGAGGGGGCAATGAATCAGAGAGAGCCTCTCTCCCCAGGGCGAAGCTGCAAAGTTTACCCTTGCTTCGTCAATTGAAGGCTGATCGAGGTCGAGTCCCTCCACCTGGGCGGCAGGATACTGTTGGGCCATCATCAGCGCCACTACGCCACAGCCCGTACCTATGTCGAGTATGCGGGCGGGACTGCCGTTGTGGAGCGACCGGGCCCACGCCCCCAGCAGCACGGCATCGTTACCCACCTTTTGCGACGAGTTGTCGTCGGCTACACTAAATTGCTTAAACTGAAACATATTTCTATCATGTTTTCGTCAGAATCTATTCTTCTTGCAACACCCCGAAGACGTCCTGCTCCTCTCCCACCCCTGCTCTCTGCCGACCGGAACAGACCAAAACGGCTCCTTCCCCATCACGGTCTTTTTACTCTAATGGTATAGAACTCTCACCCCTGCACACTTCCAATCCCCGCAGATGTCTGCCCCTCCCTCTGTCTGCACGTCCGCCCGTTCCGCCCTCTCATGGATTAGGAATGCCAGATAGAGCAGACCTACTGGCTCTCTTGTTGACAGGGAATAGCAGACAAAGAAGGGAACCGCTTTCGCAATTCCCTCTTTTTGTTGTCCAACCAGGACTCGAACCTAGACTGGCTGATCCAGAGTCAGATGTGCTACCATTACACCATTGGACAAGCTCTTGTTTCTTTCGAAATCGGGTGCAAAAGTACTAACATTTTTGGAACCGGCCAAATTTTTTTTATCCCATCCTCTTACATTTTTCGGTTTCTCTCTATGGATTAAACATTTATACATTCAAAAAAGTTCATCCGTTCCCGTCCGATATGGCGCAGTTTTTGCCCTCTCCACTCTCGGATTTTTCAAATTTGGTCCTTTTCCAATCAACCGATATAACCCATTTGCCGATGGGTTTCCCCTCCACACTCACAGGATGTCCATACCATTGTACAACTTTTCTCGATACGCACGTCCTGGTCACAAAATTCTGTCTGCAGACTTTTCGGCCTGATTACATACTGGTGGCCTGTTGCCTCAGAGTAGCGTCCCTATTGCGTCGGCCTAGCGTCCACTTAGCGTCCACTTTCGGACCCGTTTCGCGACGCTACTCCGAGGCTAGGTGGACGCTAGGTGGACTTTATATGGACGCTATATGGACTTTATGTGGACGCTATATGAACGTAAAGAATAAAGCCTGCGGCGCAACACGAATGCCCGTAAATTATCCATGAATTAATTCATAAATTATTCTTCTTGTACAAAATAAATAATTCTTTAAAATTCGTGGTTAATTCATGGCAATTCGTGTAAAAATATTGCCTGTGGCGCACATAAATGCCTATGAATTATCCATAAATTTCTTCATAAATTATTCTTCTTGTACAAAATAAATAATTCTTTAAAATTCGTGGTTAA
>JAKSMQ010000021.1 GCA_024400565.1 Bacteroidales bacterium | reverse complement strand
TGCCGCCGTTGGTCCAGTTGAGATCAACAGAGGTACCGGCAGGAGTAGCGGTTACAGCGGAAGGAGCAAAGCAAGGCAGACTGTCGGTAGTGAAGGAGCCCATTACCCATGCGCTGGTGTTTGCGTCGTCGCAAACCTGACGGAGACGGAACTGGTAAGCAGTTTCGGGGGTAAGACCTGCGAAGGTGTAGGTGAGACCCTGAACAGCGACAGGCTGATCAGCCCATGCGCCCTGAGTAGCGGGTTTGAGTTCGATTTCGAAGTTGTTGCCACTTGCAGTCCAGGTGATGGTAGCATTGCTGTGGTCGTTGGTAACGTTGGTTACAATAGGACGAGCGCAGCTGCCGCTTTCGGGACATGCGAAGAAGTGGTAAACAGGTACCCAGTTACCATCGTAGATGGTACCGGTGTAGGAATCGGGATTAGCAGGATCGATGTTGTAGCTATCGCTATAGGTGTAGAGGGTCATTACGTCGGTAGTGCTGGTAACACGGGTGTTAGCACCGGAAGCGTAAGAACCAGCGTTACGGTCGAATACGATAAGTACGTTGCTCTGACCATCCCAATCGAACTTCTGGGTAAAGGAGAAGCGGTTCCAGCCCTGAGTGTAAGCGAGTTCGCCATCAAATACCTTAACGAAGGTGGTGTCGATAGCGATAGCTCCGCCGGAGAGGTTAGAATCGGCTACATGACCCATGTAGATCTGGGTGTTTGCCATCTTGTCTCCACCGGAGTTGGAGCCCATGTAGAACTCGAATGCACCGATGCCGTCCTCAAGACCAGCGAGTACGTCGGCCTTGATGAGGGTCTGGCTGTAGGAGTAGTTGTAGTAGCTATATGCAGGAGCATACAAGTTGGAAACATAGTTGGAGTCGTCACCGAGAACGATAGTAGTACCATCCTCGCACATACCGGTACCTACGGTGATGGATTTCCAGTCACCAGTATCGGTTGCGGAGCAGATAGGACGAACATATACATCGTATGCAGAGAGTGCATTGAGACCGTTAACGGTGTAGGGATGAGAGGTAGTAACAGCGCTGAAGCCGGTAGTAATATCATTGCCGCCTTCTGCAACTACAACTTCCCACTGGGCAGCAGTACCAGCCTCAGTCCAGTCGATATCGAAGGAGCCGGAGGTGATGGTGCTGTCGATAACGTGGAGGTCAACTACCATAGGACAGGTGTTGCTTACGCAGGAAACAGAGAAAGCAAAACCGTCTCTTGCAGCAGAGAGGTCGGAGGTGAATACGAGAGTAAGAGCACCACCGATAGCAGTAGAGGTGTAGTCGACAGTACCGATACCGCTAGCCTGGTTGAGGAGGCAGGTGCCGCTGGTGCCTACGCCTTCGTAGATGCTGATCTTATCGTAGTTGGACTCGGTGTTATAGTTACCTTGGAGACGTACTGTATTGGTAGGAACATCGGGAAGAATGATAAGAGTGGAGTTTTCGTCGTTTTCGTAGGTACCGTTAGGACCGCCACAGTCGTAGATAATGCCACCGCAGAGGGTAATGGTATCGGTCTGGTTAGCATGCATGGTCCAGGTGTTAGCAGCTCCGGAAACGGAGTTGATGCACCATTCGGAGGTATCGCCGGCACCGCAGATAGAACGTACCCAGAAGGTGTAGGGAACTCCGGGAACAACGTTGGTAACGGTGCAAGGATTGGTAGTTACAGTTTCGAAGTTAGCGCAGTCAGCAGGATTGAGAGCTACGGTGTCGTAAGCAATCTGCCAGCTGGTAGCCTGACCAACCTCGTTCCAGGAGAGGGTTACAGAATTAGCAGCAGTTCCTGTAACAGCGAATGCCTCGGGACGGAAGCAGGAAGGTACGCTATCGATAACTATATTATCAATGTAGAAATAGTAATACTCATAGTAACCGGCACCGGATGCGGAGAAGGCAACACGACGGCTGAGAGTATCGTAACGGTCGAGAACTATAGTATAGAGTTCGAAAGTGCCGTTGAGGTGGAGGGTGTCGAGAGCAACGAAATTATCAGCGGTGTCGAGAACGCCGACATAGAGTTCGTCGGTAATATTCCAATTGTCACCCATACCTAAGAATTCGAGCTGGAGACCAGCAAGACTTGCAAACTCGGGGAGTGCAATGGTATTGCGAACGGTGTCAGCTATGCTTTCGGACTGTCCGTAGAATTCGAGCAATGCGCTGCCGTCATAGCTGTCATAAGAACCAGCAATTACAGCGGGGAGCTGAACATCTGCGTAGTCAACATAGGTCTGTGTAGCGGTCCAGCAGGTAGGAACGTCACCAGATGCATAGGTGTTGAAGTTCTCTGCGAAAGGAACAGCGGTAACAACAGCACAGCTGGTAGCGAAGTAAGCTACATCGCTGGTGAGGGTGTTGTCGCAAGTAGGAGTTACATAAACAGCATAACGGGTGCCGGGGGTGAGACCGGTAAGCTGGATGCTGTCGGCAGAAGCATTAACAACAGTACCGTTACCAGGAGTGAAACCTGCTACGCCATACTCTACGGTCCAAGCAGCACCGATAGTATCGAACCAATGAACGGTTACGTCGTTGAGAGTAATATCGCTGAAGGTGACGAACTTGGGTTTAACACAGGTAGGAGCAACACAGCTGGTTGCAATCTGAGCTGCAGGAGCATCCTCAGTCACACTACTATACGCGGGTTTGTCGTAGAGCAGAACATCCCAAGCATCGGTAATGTTGAGAGATACATAGGATGCATAGTCGGAGCCACCATTGCTGGTGAATACTATAGAGATAGAATCGCCGGCACAAACAGGTATCTGATATTCACCTGCGCTGGTGATGTTGGCAATGGTATTGCCACCCTGGATGAGAGCAGCAGAAGCAGCATAAGAGGTACCCCACCAGTAAGTGGAACCTGCGGCTACGACGTTGATATCGCAGTTGTCGTCACACATGCTGGTCTTAGCTACGAGAGGAGCACTCCACTCGCTTTCTGCACCACCACAGTCAGCCTGAACATATACATAGTAGGTAGTATTGCTGTCAAGACCGGTAATGGTGAAGGGGTTAGAATAAGCAGCAGTAGCATTGTAGTTGCTGAAGTCGGTGATAGCCTGAGTATCCCAAACTACATTCCAGGTGGTAGCTTCGCCCATCTCACTCCATGCAATGGTCATAGAGCTGGTGGTAGCACTCTGGAATACAACATTCATAGGACGTGCACAGTCGGGAGCTTCGCAAGAGGTTACGAAGGTGCCGATCTGCTGACCATTTGCGAAAGAAGTAGCGTCGGTGCAAGAATAGATAAGCTCACCGAAAGCATCATAGATATTGAAGGAAACCTCGGAAGCATAAGAACCGCTGATCCATTCGAATACTACGGTGTCGTTGGGGCAGATTCTTACAATAGCGCTGTCGCTTGAACCGCTGGCAATGGTAACCTCGCCAAGAACGAATGCGCCCTGTTTTACACGGATGCCATTGCCGTTCCAGCCGTCACCATAAGAGTCAACCATATCAAAACGGATGGAGCACATTTCTTCTACGCTACATACGGGAGTAGTCTTAACGTAAGCGGGGCTCCAGGGGCTGGTCTCGCCACCGCAGTCTGCCTGAATATAGAAGTAGTACTGGGTAGCGGGGTTAAGGTTGGAGATCATGTAAGGCATATAGCTTACGCTCTCGGGAGAGATGGTATCGAAATCGCCGATGGGGCTGGTGGAGTAAGCAATGTTCCATGCGGTAGCAGTACCCTCTTCGTTCCATACAAGTTCGATATCGTTGGGAGTAAGGGTGCTGTCGATAGCAGCGAGGCCGCTAGGAGTAAGACAGTTGGGAAGATCGATGATAGAAACCTCGTCGATGTCTACATGGAAGCTACCGCCAAGTTTCTCTGCCATGAAACCGATACGCATGGTGTCGTAGTCGGAGAAGTCAGTAAAGTTAACAGTAAAATAGTTGTAGGTAGTAGCGAGGCTGAGAGTATCAACAGGGATAAATGCATTTGCATTGTTTACGAGACCAACTACGAAACGGGTGGGATTAGCACCGCTCTGAGTCTTTGCCCAGAAGTTGAGTTGACGGGTGCTGATATCGGCCACTCTGGGGGTAGCAATAAGGTTAATTGCATTGCCGGAGTAGTTGTAGTCGTAGAGACTCAAAAGACCTGAACCATTGTGAGCGTGGTTAGCGTCAACACTGATACAGGGATTGGGATAGTAGTAAGAGGAAGCGTGGGTAATAACCTGCCAGCAGTCGG
Source organism: Bacteroidales bacterium (assembly GCA_024400565.1). Classification (GTDB taxonomy): domain Bacteria; phylum Bacteroidota; class Bacteroidia; order Bacteroidales; family P3; genus Colimorpha. Next base: position 29,938 of record JAKSMQ010000021.1, on the reverse strand, counting down.
GAACCTCATCGGTAGCGAAACCTTCGAAATCCTCGCTGTAGTTCTCAACAGCAGCGGGGCAGGTGGTACGGAATACCTCGCTCTTTACGCGGCTGGTGTCGCCATCGGCACAGAGAGCTGCCACGGTAATCTCGTAGGCAGTAGCACCATCGAGACCATAGAAGGTATAGGTGGTGTCGGAAACAACGACTGCATCTTCGCCACAGGTTACGAGCCAGGAATTCTCGCTGCCGTTAGGAATCCAGGAGACGGTGAGAGATTCGGTAGTAGCCTCTTCGAGGTTGATGGATGCAACGGCAGGACAGGTAGGAGCTGCACCTACGAAAAGGTCATCAACACAGATGGCGTAACCATAGTGGTCCTGACCTTCGAGCTGAATCTTAAAGGTAGAGGTAAGGTCAGTAGCAGGAATGGGGATGGTTACCTCGGTCCAGTTGGTAACGTCGGTGCCGTAAGTACCAGCAGTAGTCCAGGTAGTACCACCGTCGGTGCTGTACTTTACAACAAGTACATTCTGGTCACCACTCCAGTCAGGGTTGGTGTACCAGAAGCTGATGTAAGCAGCAGTTACTCCGCTGAGGTCAATCGTCGGAGAGGTCAGAGTACCGGAAGTGTTGCTGGTGTTGTGGCTGGCCTTAACATAGCCAGAGCCACTATGAGCGCCAGTGAAGTCACTTCCATTAGAAGAGCCCGATGCGACAGTCCAAGGCATAGTGCCGGCTGCAGTCCATCCCGCGGGAATGGAACCACCGTCAAAGCCTTCGTCAATCGACGTGAGCTGCGCATTCATTGCCCAAGGCAGCAACAAGGCTACCGATAGGGCCAAAGTCATAAAAAACTTTTTCATGAGCGTTTTTTTTTGGTTAATAATATTGTTAACTAATTTATATAATATTTATTTTTTCACTTCCTATATCGAGAAATCCGGCAACAAAATATCCCTATCAGGACATTCCGATTTTTCAATTTTACCGATTTCTCTTATCTGTATCCACACATCAAACAAGTCAATTCAGCAAGTATCACAAGCATTTACCTCACTCGTACATATCCGCGCCTTCTTAACAAATAACTAGCAAATATACACCATTTTTTGATTTATAAAACAAAAAGTTCAAAATAATAATAAAGTTAATTTGAACATTTTCGTCAACCTTCTGTTAATTCAATTCTATACCTCTTTCCATTCTATTAATTCAATTCTACACCTCTTTTCCTTCGCGACTCAATCAAACCGTAAAGATTCAGGATGCCTGGGTCTGCTCGTACTTCTTAGCCTGGATTCAGCCTAGATTCGACTTAGGTTCGGCCTAGATTCGGCCTAGGCTTAACTAGGACTTGACTAGGATTCGATTAGGATTCGGCTTGGGTTCGGCCTAGGTTCGGCCTAGGTTCAGCCTAGGTTCGGCCTAGGTTCGGCCTAGGTTGCACATACATTTCCCATTGGTTGTCGGAAGTCCCCTCTAGAGACTGATAGTGCGTTATTCATTCATCTGCCCTATACAAAGATTGCGTTACCCTTAGGTCAGATTGCTGTCAGGGTTCTTCTGATCAAGGACTCCCTAGTCCGTTAGTGGAGTATTGTTATTGGGCCAGACTTGACTTATCGGAGTGCTGTTCCTGCTTAATCATTGTATAATTTAGCCTCTTTCGGAGCACTCACTTGTCGGAGCACTATCTTCCCTTTACCGCCCCCTACCAGGTAGCAGTTTACCTCCAATAAGACCAAAGCAAAGGAGCCAGAACGCCCCTACCCTACCATTCATTTCTGACTGTTGATGCAATCCCAAACAGCAAATGTTAAAAAAAACAAAACAAAGTAATTTTCCACCCTCAAAACCGTGTATAAAAAGAAAAATCCGCAAACGAATTTGCAGATTTTTGAGTATTTTTCTTGAGCGGAAGGAGAGGGATTCGAACCCCCGGACCCGTGAAGGTCAACGGTTTTCAAGACCGCCGCATTCGACCACTCTGCCATCCTTCCGAGAGCAAAGATACAAACATTTTTGAAACTGACAAAAATTATTTTCCATTTACTTCGTCCAGGAGCTCTTTATTGACCTCGAGGGGATGGTATTGGGGAGAGGTCTTGCACTTGTCGAGGATGGTTTTTCCGCACACACAACCCGAGCGTTCTCCGGTATAAGGGTCGACACTCGAACAATGGCGCTTGAACTCGCCGTTCTTCTTGACCAGTATCTTGATACCGAGTCCTACAAAAGCAAAGGCTATAACCGCCATAGCTGCTCCCAATACTATGATAATCTCTTTCATTGCCGGGTATTTTAGATTGTTGAATCAGAAAGGTTAGTGTCGAGTTCGTTCAAGTTTGCGCCATCTGCTAAAGCCTTATCCACAAAAACCGCCTTAAACTCATCCATCTGAGCAAAGCTCAAGTCGAAGAGTTCCTGTATATCGGCAATATGCTGTCGTTCCGCTTCGGTCACCTTGTTGTCGGCATAGATCAGCTGAAGCTGTTTCGACACGAGAGTCTGGGTTTCACGATAGAAGTTCTGAAAAAAGAAGCCTTCCTTGAAACCGAATGTGCGTTTGAGGTAGAGGGCGTTCATCTTTTCCTCGGGCGTGAGTACATGGTCGTTGAGTGCCCTGAAGGCATAATAGAAGAAAAGATAGCCCAGCTGATTTATCACCTCATTGAGGTCGCAGATTCCCTGCTCGGTAACGAGGGCCAGGATATCCTGTTTGGAAATCTCACGCTCGGCCAATGCCTGCGCCACCGCTTTGGAAAGAGGTGGTGCCTGAGGGGGAAGCTGTGAGAATATCGGAGTGAATGGTGTCATTGGAATTGCAGATTTAAAGTAAGAAGGACTACTCATCAACCACTTCGGCCGTGAGGGTGCGTATTGCATCGACCTCATCTATAGCGACGCGAAGGTAATGTTCTGGCAACAGGGGCTCTATCTTCTCTGTCCACTCGGAGAAACAGTAGCATCCGCTATAGAAGTACTCCTCATAGCCCAGGTCGTAGGCTTCGTCGAGACTCTTGAGACGATAGAAATCGAAATGGTACACCGGTTCGCCCTCGCCCGATGAATATTCGTTGATGATGGCAAAGGTTGGGCTGCAGACATTGTCCTCTACTCCCAGCCGGGCACACAACTCTTTGATGAGGGTAGTCTTGCCTGCTCCCATCTTTCCGAAGAAGGCATAGAAACGCTCCTCGGGATATGTCTCCAGCAACTGTCTAGCAACAGTAGGCAGCTCTTCTACTGACGAGAATGTGATAGTAGTAGTCATAACCAGAAGAAAGACTTAACGGAGACGGTCGGCTGCACGTACCTTCATCTCGTCGGCACGGATGCAACGCTGGGCGATAATAAGCAATACGGCCATTACCATGGGGATATAAGAGCCGATGGAGTAATTGGGTTCGAGGTTGCCGGGCAGATGTGCTACGGCAAGTGCATGGTCAACTGAATAGAGGAGAGTGAGAGCAATATAGACTGCGCTGAGGAGAACATTGACGGTTACTACTCTCATCTGACGGATGCGGTTCTTATACAAGAAGATGCTTACAAGCGAAATGATGCCGATAAGGAACATCAGCACGGTAAGAATCCAGTCGATTCGGATAAAAGCGATGGCATCGCTTGAGTGGGGCAAGAGGTAGAGTGCCATCTGGGGATCTTCGCCTGCAGGAGCATAAAGCGCTACAGGAAACATGAGACAAAGGGCTGCGCCACAAGCTGCAAGCACAAGGAGGAAGGATTGGATACGTTGAATCATATTTTTCTATTTGAATCTTGAGATTAAACTGTTGGGGAATTTTATTCTTGCGAAGTCTCTTCGTTGTTCGAATTCATCAGTTTGGCGAAATCGAATTGAAGAATCTTCTCATAGTTCTTGTAATGCCACTTGTCGATTACCTTAGCATTGTGGATAAGAATGAATCCGGGATTGGAACGGAGCATAGTCTCAATTGCTTTGGTATCGGTAAGGAAGTAGTTCATCATACTTAAATCATTGACATGGAGAAACTGTTCAAGGTCTCCTTCAACCGAAGAGAGCAACACCAAATTAATATTCTGCTCAATGCAATAGTTGTGAATGCGTTTTAATGCAGCCACACCTTTCTTATCTACATCGTCAATATGATGAATGGTTGCTATGAGTACAGGCTCTTCGCTAGCGATAATCTCCTTGGCATTATCCTCGCCATCGGGGCCTAACATCGAGAAGCCGTCGGCCTTAATCTCGTAGGGATCCTCTACGCGACTGTCAACAAACTCCCAGTTGTCTTTCCAAGTAGAATCTGCATAATAGTCCATCAACTTCTTACTTTCGAACTCTATCGTCTCGCCTGTAGTTTTATTCTTATACGTGAGATAACTCTTCTTCTCAATATTCTCGCCGAAAGGCATCATCTGATTGCCAACCTTCCAGGCGCGGAAGTCGATGCATGGTTCGTTATTGATATTCCAGCAAGCAAATATTACCATAGCAGCTATGGAGCAGATGGCTACAAGTGTTTCGCGTTCCAAACGAAGTTTGTGATTCCATTTCTTGCGACGCTGCACAAATATTATGATTGTTGGAACCATAAGTGCCACATTCTTGAAGAAGGTCTCCCAATTGGTCAGGTGAATAGCATCACCAAAACAACCACAGTCGGTCACCTTATTGGTAAGCGCATCAATAAGGGTGGTGGTGAAGAAGAAGAGCATCATCAAACCCAACGCCCATGCTGTGAGACGTCGGTAACAATTGGTGATAAGCATTACGCCAACCACAAACTCGAGTGTTACAAGGAAAACCGACAGGAATGGTGCCATTGGTGTAGCCCACTCGAAAGTGAGACTTCCTACACTCCAAGCTGTCATATACTCCTGAATCTTATAAGCTGTTCCTAGAGGGTCGACACCTTTTACGAAACCAGAGAAGATAAACGTCAAGCCTACAACCCAACGACAGATAATATTAACGATATGTCCTGTTTTTGTTTCTTTCATAAGTACGTATTTTATATTCGTTAATCGAAATAAAGTGTCATTCTATTCTCCTTCGGTAAGGCGGATAAGACAGAAGATGGAGTAGTTGATGATATCCATATAACTGCCCTCTACGCCTTCGGAGATAAGCGTCTTGCCTTGATTGTCCTCAATCTGCTTTATGCGACGAAGTTTCATCAGAATCAGGTCGACCATCGAGCTGATACGCATCTGACGCCAGGCCTCGCCATAATCGTGATTCTTGTTGAGCATAAGGTCGGTAGTACGGGTAATATGCTTATCATAGAGAGCCAAGGCTTCGTCGAGAGGGAGTTCCATATTGCCATCGGGACCTAGCTCTTGCTGAATGAGTGCCATTACGCAATAGTTGACCATAGCGATAAACTCACCACCAAAATCGTCGCCCACCATATTTACGCCACTTTCCTGAATGCTGCGAATGCGGTTGGCTTTGATAAAAATCTGGTCGGTAAGTGAGGGAAGTCGCAATATGCGCCAAGAGGTGCCATAGTCGCGACTCTTCTTCTCGTAAATACTTCTGCAACGAGCTATCTCTACCGCAAATTCTTCTTTTGTATTGTGCATTTTTATTATGTATTTTCTATAAATTTTGTATCTTTGTGGTTCAATATTCAACCTTCACACTCAGTCTAGACAACTGAACGTCAATTGTAAGAACAACAATATCGGACCAAGATATTATGAGCAAAGATACAACTTTTTCACCAATCAGCATTGTTTGCCGTAAAAAATTGCATACTTTTTCCCGTCCTGCTGTAATGGGAATACTCAACATTACACCCGATTCTTTTTACGACGGAGGACGTTACGTAAACCCAGAAAGCATCCTTGCACGTGCCGAGCAGATTATTACCGAGGGTGCTGACATTATCGATATCGGAGCCTCATCATCTCGTCCCGGGGCTCAATTGGTAGAGCCTAACGAGGAGGCTGCACGACTAGTACCTGTCATCAAGATGATACGCGAACGCTTCCCCGATAGCATCATCTCGGTCGACACTTGTTATTCAATCCCTGCCGAAAAATCCATCGAAGCCGGTGCCGATATCATCAACGACATCTCGGGCGGTCAGTTTGACGACAGAATGATACCCCTTGTTGCTGAAATGGGCGTACCTTATATTCTGATGCACACCCAAGGGAAGCCCGACCATATGCAAGACAATCCTCACTACGACAACATACTGCAAGAGGTCGCACTCTATTTTTCTCAACGATTGGAGAGACTCTACCGATTGGGGGCACGTGATGTGATACTCGACCCAGGATTCGGCTTTGCCAAGACTCTCGACGACAACTACCAGCTCTTTTCCCAATTGCCCGAACTGAAACAACTCTTCCCCAACGAACCTCTGCTGGTAGCCGTTTCGCGTAAGTCAATGATCTACAAACTCGACGGTACGACACCTCAAGATGCTATGCCTGGTACCTTGGTTCTGGGAAGCGAAGCACTACGGATGGGAGCTCAACTGCTGAGAGTCCACGACGTAAAAGAAACAGTACAAACCATTAACGTTTTGCAAAAACTATGGAATTGCTAGCCATTCAAGGATTACCCCATATAGGATGGGCCGATGTTGTAGACGTGTTGCTCGTAGCTTTTATCATCTACGAGATTTACAAGCTGATGCGTGGTACTAACGTGATGCGAATCTTCTGGGCAGTCGTCATCATCTATCTTACGTGGTTGCTTGTTTCATTCTTCCACATGAGACTACTGACCGAGATTCTGGGTCAGTTTATCTCAGTAGGTATCATCGCCCTGGTCATCGTATTCCAGCCTGAAATAAGGCGATTGCTGCTTCTCGTGGGCACCAAGACTGCCATAGGAGCCGAGAACCAGCGTAAACGCATCTTCTGGTGGCGACAGAGCACCAATGTAGCCAAGACCATCAATTTCGACCCCTACATACAGGCTTGTATGCACATGTCGCAGAGCAAGACCGGAGCCCTCATCGTCTTTGCCCGCCAGAACGACATCACCGACATCATCAACACCGGCCAGTCTGTCCTCGCGCCCGTTTCCTCTCCCCTCCTCGAGGCGCTGTTCTTCAAAAACTCTCCCCTCCACGACGGCGCAGTCATAGCCCGTGGTGAGACCATACTGGCTGCACGTTGCATCCTCCCTGTGTCTTCCAATCTCGACATCGACCCCAACCTCGGTCTGCGCCACCGTTCTGCCATCGGAGTTACCGAGCAACTCGACACCATTGCCGTTATCGTAAGCGAAGAGACTGGTGCTATATCTTATGCTGTTTCGGGAGAAATCCACCACAACATTTCTCCTGTTGAACTTAAACAATTCCTCGAAGAAAACATCAAATAATTGTTTCTCTTCCGCACTCCGATATAAGAATCAGGTTCGTTGCACTTATGCACGAACCTGATTCCTTCTTTTTCCCCTAACCGAGTATTGATATAAACACGACGATTATTCTTTTCCGTTTTCCTCTTTGTCGTCCTTGTCGCGGCTTATCCACACCCAAAGACGATACATAAGGAAGCCCCAAACAAAGAATAGCGCATAGTAGACCCATTTGGGAATATGGGTAACATAATGACCATCGGCATCAACCTTTTCATAGTCCGGGATATCGGCATAGTAATAAGCACCAGCACCAAAGTCAAGATCTTTGTTCAGACCCAGCTGATGCTTCATTATGTAGAGGGCAATACCTACAGAAAGTAGGGTGAATGCAATAACAGTCACCCTACCCCATTTCTTTATTCGCTTACGGTCCACTTATTATGACAGTTGAGGAACAGGGAATAATACACCCGAAAGAGCCAGCCATACAGCCAAAGCTGTAAGGATGATATTGAAGGTCTGGCCAATGATATAGAGTGCCAAAACCTTACCGCCCTGAAGCTTCTGAATAATCTCCTTGAAATTGATTTCAAGTCCGATACTAGTAAAAGCCAGCACAAATGCCCAGTTCTTATACTGGTCGAGCACTTTGTTGATATCACCAACAGCGTTTACATCAGCAGTATTGAAGAGAGGCTGAATTACAAATGATGCAATCAAAGAAGCCGCGAAGAAACCCAATACAAATTTGGGGAAACGATGCCAGATTTCGCCAGCACCAACCTTCTTGCCTTTCTCCTTATTAACACGAGTAGTAAAAAATAATGCTACGAAGAAGGCGATGAAGCCGATAAGAATATTCTGAATGGACTTGACCAGAACGGCAGTCTGCTGACCAAGGTCGCCCAAAGCGGTACCTGCTACAACAACCGCACCTGTACTATCGACAGTACCTCCAACAAATGCGCCACCCAACAGAGGATCGATATGGAGAGCCTTGAGCACGATAGGCTCAACGACCATCATCAGGATAGTAAAGAGGATGGAGATGGAGACTGCAAGTGAGAGATCGCTCTTCTTAGCACCACTTGCTGCACCAGTAGCAATTGCAGCACTAGTTCCGCAAACGCTGGCATCAGCCGCCATAGTGATAACAAGGGGCTTATTATCTATTTTCAGAATCTTAGTTCCCAACCACCACATAAAAAGGATAACCAAAGGTGTTACAACCCAAGCTATTCCCAAACCATAGAGGCCAAACTTAGCAATATTGGAGAAGAGTACCGAGAATCCCATTATAACAAGACCCGTCTTAATATAAAACTCCGTCTTGATGGCTGGTTTGAGCCAATTGGGAGTACCTACCGTATTAGAGATAAGCAAACCTACAATCAAAGCCCAAAATGCCCACTCGAGATAGCGGTTGAGGGTAAATTCTGCACTAATGAGGCGAACCAGGAAGCCAAGAACAAAGAGCACCACATAGGCTCCGATGTACTTCTTGACAGGAGTGCCCTGCATCTTTGCGCCGATGGTAAAGAGCACACCGAACACGAGGAAAGTAACAAGGGTCTTCACCCAAAAGGCACCCTGAGCCATCTGTTCGCTCAGAGCAACCACCTTGTCGCTGTATTCGGCTTCACCCCAAGTCCAGGTCTTGAATTTGAGGGCCGAAAAATCAAACCAGCCGGTCAAAACTGCTACTGCTCCGACTGCAATAATGATAAAACCAATCCAGATGGCAAGCCAGTCCTCTTTTTTCCAAAGGTCAGACAACTGGGTTTTGCCGGCAGATACTATATCTTTATTGTCTTCCATAATAGAGAAAAATATTTATGTTTTACAATGTTTTTTTTAGTCAAACTAGAATTATTCTACAAATCAGAAATCTTATTTTCAGTATTTTTAGTTAATTCACGAGTTGGGCTAACGCCGACTCAAGTGATGCAAAGATAGAAAATATATTGGTAGTAGAAAAAATATTTTTCAAAAAAAATAGATAAAACCTCCACTATAAATGTTAAAATTTTTGATTTACGAAAGCTCTCTCTTTAATCTTTTTAACTCGTTGAAATCTTAAAATTTAACATTTCAAAACACAAATATCTTTCTCATTTTCGGCATAACGATTCTCAGTTTTTCCAATCATCATTATTTCCACAAAACCCATCGGTTTTATCCAGATAGGCCTCTCGACAACGCTGAACAATATTTATAGACATTTACTTTCACAACCCGTTGGCAAAATTATATATCGGAGGAACTTTGAAATATGCAGACAGAAATCAGATGCGAGAGGGCAAGAGAGTCTCTCTGAAAACCACCCACATACAAAAAAAATCAGGACCAACCATTCAATTATTGTGATTGAATAGTCTCTATACGCTGGTTATATAGTGGTTGTATAGTGCCTTTAGGGTGCCTTTACCCCCGGGGTAAAGAAACTGCATAGTAATAGTATGAGCATTTTTCAGGTGTACGCCAATCAACCCGACATCTGCAAAAAATTCAGGAATAAGTTCAAGTAAGAAAACTTTGGCGATTTTTCCCAGAGCATAATTGAATTCCGCCAACGGGTTAGAAAGAAAGATAAGAAGATAAGATCTCCCTTAACCGTTGTATACATTTGGTAATGAAAAAAGTAATCATTTATAACCTTTTGATTTTCTCCAAAGAAAACCTTTCATTCTCATAATCGGGAGCCACAGCCAAAGAGTGTAATCGAATCGGGACAGTCGAAGGCTATAGGTGTTGTAAAACCAGAAGCTTTTCCAATAGCCCATACCCTTGGGAATTCGCTCGTCATCGTGACCGAAATTGCCCGACCGCATAACCTCTTCCAACAAAAAACGACCATCTTTTTCATTTGGAAGAATCAACATCTTTTCAGGAGACAATGCAAACGCATCTTCTAAGAGCCACATCAAAGCCGCAACAAAACGGGGAAGATGCAATTTTTTCACAATAGAAGCCACCTCTTTACGCTGTTTCTCAGTAGAGGCTATAAGCAAGAAATAATAATCCATCAGCTGACGCAGACCAATGCCCCCCATCGTGAAATGCTGGAATATATGCGCCAACTGCTGAACCAAGCTAAACTCCACATCCGGAACCGTTATCTTCCCTCCGTTGGGTAACATTATTCTATGCGTAAAACACGATTCCTGGCGAGTCTCAAAATAATCATCCAACACTCTATTTCTTCTCGGACTGAAACCATGAATAGGTCTGTAATGAATCTCAACATCAGTATCCTTAAAATAGTGGTAGTGGGCATGATGTCCATGCACATCGTCAGTAGGAATAGTAGCCTGCACCCAAGCCATTACCCTTTCATAACCACCCTCCAACCACAGATCGATATCTCCCGAGGTACGCATCAATTGCAGTTCCGGACTATACAGCATCGCATTTCCCTGACCTTTTAGGATACAAGTACGAAAACCAGCTTTGCGTGCCACCTCTTGTATCTCTACACACTGATTGTTAATCATCTCGTTCCGATGCTGAACTACCGACGCAAGTCCCATCCAGGTGAGATAGAGCATATCGTCAGGACCTTGACCAATGAGTTTCAGCCGTTGTACTCCAACAAAAACAACACCCACCAACTCCTGCTTTTTGGCTATAGTCAGCATTTGCTTCCATTCTTCAGCATCGAGAGATACTCCTAGTCTTTCTCGAACGCCAATGGAGACCTGCAACAATTCAAAGAATGAATGTGTAACCGATTCTTTCATAGGGTGTCTTCTGCAATTTCGATTTTGCAAAAGTACACAAAAAAAACCATACAACGAAAAAAAATTACATCGAGTTGTTTTTAAGGACTCTGTCACCATTGCTTAGCAGACGAAACTCAACACTCCTCAGCAGTCTGTCAAGAGCATACTCCAAAGCGAGGAACCAGAGAAACTGAAGTAACTTGTAGCGCTAACAACAGGCTTCCTCTTTGCTATCATTAAGTGAGTCAGACTCTGCTTCACTAAAGTGAATTTTATTTTTTAAATTCACAAAGTTTCTGTATCTTTGCAAAATGCTTTGTACACTAAACAGAACACTAAAAGCATATTAATATATTGAAAACTAAAATATAATATACAATGGCTGAACTTTCCGAACAAGAACAAATCCGCAGAAACTCTCTCGAAGAACTCAAGAAATTGGGCATCAACCCCTATCCCGCAAACCTCTATGAGGTAAATGTCAACAGCAAGGAAATCCACGAAAACTTTCCCAAGGATGCTCCCGAGGGTACAGAACTTCCCTACCAGAACATCAGTATTGCTGGACGTATTATGAGTCGCCGCATTATGGGCGCAGCTTCTTTTGTCGAACTGCAGGATAGTTTCGGTCGTATTCAGCTTTACATCAAACGCGACGAGATCTGCCCCGAAGAGGACAAGACTCTCTACAATACTGTTTTTAAGCGTCTGCTCGACATCGGAGACATCATCGGCGTTACCGGTTATGTATTTGTTACTCAGATGGGCGAGATCTCTATCCATGTGAAGACGCTCAAGGTGCTAAGCAAGAGTCTTCGCCCTCTGCCTATCGTAAAAGAGAAGGACGGCCAGGTATTTGACGCTTTCTCTGATCCCGAACAGCGCTACCGTATGCGCTATGTCGACCTCATCGTGAACCCCGCCGTTAGAGACACCTTTGTGAAGCGTGCCAAGATCATCAACACTATGCGCGACTTCTTCAACGAGCAGGGCTACCTCGAGGTAGAGACCCCCGTTCTGCAGCCTATCCCCGGAGGAGCTGCCGCACGTCCCTTCATCACTCACCACAATAGTCTTGACATTGACCTCTACCTGCGTATTGCCGACGAGCTCTATCTAAAGCGCCTCATCGTAGGTGGTTATCCTGGCGTATACGAGTTCAGCCGCAATTTCCGCAACGAAGGTATGGACCGCACCCACAATCCTGAATTCACCTGCATGGAAATCTATGTAGCCTACAAGGACTACAACTGGATGATGGACTTTGTAGAGAAGATGCTTGGACGCATCGCCATGGCACTCCACGGAACTACCAAGCTCAAGGTATGGGGCAACGAGATTGACTTTGGAGGTCCTTTCCGTCGTGCTCCCATGTGCGAACTCATCAAGGAACAGACCGGATATGAGGTTGGCGGCATGACCGAAGAGGAACTCCGCGAGACCTGCAAGAAGCTCAACGTGGAAATTGACGAGACCATGGGTAAGGGCAAACTGATCGACGCTATCTTTGGCGAGAAGTGCGAGCCTCTGCTCATTCAGCCCACCTTCGTTACCGACTATCCCATCGAGATGTCTCCCCTCTGCAAACGCCATCGCGACAATCAGGAGCTTACCGAGCGTTTTGAACTCTTTGTTAATGGCAAGGAGTTGGCAAATGCCTACTCGGAGCTCAACGACCCCATCGACCAGCTGGGCCGCTTCCAGGAGCAGTTGCGCCTGAGCGAGAAGGGCGACGACGAGGCTATGTTTATCGACATGGACTTTGTTCGCGCTCTCGAGTTCGGTATGCCTCCCACCTCGGGTATGGGTATCGGAATCGACCGTCTGGTAATGATGATGACCGACCAGGAGAGCATCCAGGACGTACTCTTCTTCCCCCAGATGCGCCCCGAGAAGAAACCTACCGTTACCACCGACGAGGAGTTTGTGGCTCACGGCGTTGACGCCGCTTGGGTTCCCGTACTCCGCAAAGCCGGCATCAACACTATCGCACAACTCAAAGAGGCCAATCCCAACAAGCTCTTCAACGACCTCGGCGGCTTGCGCAAGAAAATGAAACTCGACATTCCCGCCCTTCAGAAAGAGATGCTCGAAGGCTGGATTAGCAAATAGTTCTCAAGAATGACCAATGTAGGGAGTGGTTGCCTGACAGAGAGATGGCAACACTCCTTACTTTATATTTAATCCCATGAAAGTAAGACAATTCACTTTCAACCATTTTCAGACCAACTGCTACCTCATCATCGACGAGGAGACCAGACAATGTGCCATCGTAGACCCCTGCATGGAATACAAGCAGGAGTTTCTGCAGATTGACCAGTCCATAGCCAAGGACGGACTCAAGCTCAGCATGGTTCTCCTCACCCATGCCCATACCGACCACGTTTCGGGTCTGGAACACGTATGCCAGCATTACGAACTGCCTGTCATCACCCACAAGGACAGCATCGTCCACCTGCAGAATGCGCCCAACCTGGGCAGAATGATCGGATTTGACGTCAACCGTCTCGACGTGCTCCCCATACAGACTATCTGCGACGGCGACACCCTGAAACTCGGCAACGGCACCATCAAATGCATCTACACTCCCGGCCATTGTCCCGGAAGCATGTCCTTCTATCTGGAGGAAGAGGGCCTAGTCATTACGGGCGACGCTTTGTTCCGTGGCAGCATAGGCCGTACCGACCTTGCTGGTGGAGACCTCGACGTGCTGCTCACCAGCATCAAGAACAAGCTTCTCGTTCTCCCTCCCGATACTATGGTATTGCCTGGTCACGGCGACGCTACAAGCGTGAGAGAGGAAGAACTCGGCAATCCATTCCTTTTCTAAAGTCTGTAAGATGGTAAAAATCGACCCTTCTTGGTATGAGGTTCTAAAGCCTCAGTTCGAAGCGCCCTATTTCGCAGAACTCAAGGAATTCCTTGTAGCCGAACGGGCACAATACACCTGCTATCCTAAAGGCGAAAATATCTTTGCAGCTTTCGACCGGACGCCTTTCAACAAGGTCAAGGTGGTCATCTTGGGCCAAGACCCTTATCACGAGCCAGGACAGGCCCACGGACTCTGTTTCTCCGTTCCTGAGGGATTCCCCGTTCCTCCGTCGCTGGTAAATATCATCAAGGAGATCAATAGCGAATACAACTCTTCAATACCTACCAACCGCGGATATCTGGGCGAATGGGCCGACCAGGGGGTTCTGCTGCTCAATGCCACCCTTACCGTTCGTGCCCATCAAGCCGGAAGCCATCAGAAGCATGGTTGGGAAATCTTTACCGATGCCGCCATACAGGCACTATCGCACAACAGCCGAGGGATCGTATTCCTACTTTGGGGCAGCTATGCCGGAGCTAAAGCCCGGTTGATTGATGCCACCAAGCATCTGGTTCTCACATCTGCCCATCCCTCTCCTCTCTCCGCCTACAGAGGATTTTTCAACAACGGCCATTTCAAAAAATGTAACGAATACCTGGAAGCCCAGGACAAGGAGCCTATAGACTGGAGCCGGATACGATAGTCCGACCAAGTATAAAGAAAGCAAACTGGCGCCACCCTCATGGAATAGCGCCAGTTGTTTTTTTTCTATTCTTACAGATTACATCTTGGCAATCTCGTAGATAATCTGCTCGAGTTTCTGGCGTGCCTGGGCGCCACTACCGTCGAAGCCGTTGGCTACAATGGAGAAACAGATGAGCTCACCCTTGCTGGTGGTCAGATAGCCGGCATAACCACGTACGTCGGCCATAGAACCGCTCTTGACACGGAGGTCGATATTAGAAGGAAGATTGGGGAGCATATTGCGCACGGTTCCACTCTCGCCGACCTTGCCCAACGACATAGAGAAATCATTATAGATAGGCATTTTGGAAACCTCGGTAAGGAAACGGCATACGAAATCGGTAGTAACGCGATTGAGTCGTGAAAGGCCGCTTCCATCGACAACTTTTACGCCGCTGGATTCGAGATGATGGTTCTTGAAGAAGTCTTGGATTACACGTCCGCCATTCTCATAGGAGCCGTTGCCGTAGATATGATATCCCAAGTATTTGAAGATGCTCTCGGCATACATATTGTTGCTGGTGAGATTGGTATATTGGGCGATAGTGTAATACTTCTCGCTATTGAAATCGATTACGGGCAAGAGGTCTTTCTTACGTTTGGAGAAGACTTCGCTTACGGATGAGCTGATGGAGATTCCATTGTTGCGCAGATAGCTGGCAAACTGGGAGGCACAGGTGTGAGCAGGATTGGGGAGAGAGGCCTTGATGGGGAATTTATTGCGTCCTAGAGGCACGGAACCACGGCACAGGCGCTCGTTGCCCGAAGGAGTTCCGTAGACAATTACCTGGTCGCCAGAGCCGGCCGAGCCTGTAATAACCTCGTTGATAGTCTTGACATCGATATTGGCAGGAGAGGTGGAGGCGATAGTAGCAGGACTATTGAGAGAACCGGCAGGATTGAAATAGATGAAATACATATTCTCGTGGAAATTCAATCCGCAAGCGCCACAGCCATAATAGTTTCCGATATCGCCCCATTGCCAGGAGTCGTGGAGGGGCTGGTCGTCGAAGATAGAGGGGTCGTAGCATATTCGACCCTCGATAGACTTGATTCCCTGGCTGGCAATAGCTTTCATCCAGGCTGCAAACATAGAGTCGGGAGTAGTCTGACGATAGCGGTAGGAACCCAGCATGGGGTCGCCTCCGCCGATAATATAGACGTTACCATGGAGAACGCCTTTCTCGTCAATATTGCCATCGTAAGCAAGACTGGTCTTGAAACGGAAATCCGACCCGAGCTTGTCAAAGCCTACAGCCGTGGTAAAAAGTTTGTTGAGCGACGCGGGAGAGAGCGAACGCTGGCCGTCGTGCTGATAGACGGTAGTATTCTTGGTAATGTTGAACACGCTGACAGCCAGGGAAGCGTGACGGAAGGAGACTTCGTTGGTAATTCCCTTGACCACGCGGTCCAGTTCTTTTGTATTTTGAGCTCCGGCCAAAAGGCTTATGAGCATCAAGGGGAGGAGGAGAAGTTTTTTCATTATTGTTGGTTTGCTTAATATTTCAGTTGTATTTTCTATTATTCGTTCATACTGTCATTTATGGCATCAATATAATCCAGGAGTCTGTCGCGTCCATAACCCGATACGCTGGAGGTCAGGAACATCATGGGCAACTCTTCCCACTCCTGAGAGAGGGCTTTCTTGAATGCATTCACGTTGGCCATTACCTCTCGCTGTTTCTCCTTATCGGTCTTGGTAAAGACGATGGAGAGTGGAATACCGTTCTGGCCGAGGAAGGAGATAAACTCGAGGTCGATCTTCTGCGGAGGAATGCGGGAGTCGATCAGCACGAATGTATTGGTAAGCTGTTCGCGATTAAGGAAGTAGCTGTTAATCATCTTCTGCCATTTCTCGCGTGCAGTCTTGCTGATACGGGCATAACCATAGCCGGGAAGGTCGACAAGATGCCAGTCGTTATTGATCAGGAAATGATTGATAAGCTGAGTCTTGCCGGGACGGCCTGAGGTCTTGGCCAGATCTTTCTGCTGGGTAAGCATATTGATAAGCGACGATTTTCCCACATTACTCCGGCCTATAAATGCATATTCGGGCAACGTGGAATCAGGACATTTCCGATAGTCGGAATTGCTGACTACAAAGGTGGCTGAACGTATTATCATCGGTTATTGTTCTTTCTTGTTTCGGCGATTCTGACGTCTGGTCTGGCGAACCTGACGGCGTTCCTGTCGACGCTCCTGTCGGCGTTCCTGACGCTGGGCACGGGCTCGTCTGAGGGGGCGTTCGTTAAATTCCCTGTCGGCCTCGGCAGCAGCTTCGGCACGCTTACGGGCTCTCTGCATACGCTTCAGCAGACGCAACTCCTCTTCGACCTCGTTGTTCGATTTCTTGCGCCACCAGGGCAGACGGGTCATATCTATCTTGAAGAGGCCTCTGCGGTTGAACTGATGATTCTTAACATCATAGCTCTCGATATGACGGCTCTTCTTGTCGGGGAAAATATCACGCAAGGTAACCAGGATACCCGTCTCATCGGTCTCGCCGAATTCGTGGTTGTAGGCCGTTCCGAACGAGCGCATGGTTGCCGAGAGATTCATATAAGCATTTATGAGGGGAGGGACAAAGGAGCCCAGGGCGCGGACCTCACGCTGGAGAATCTGATAATTCTCCTTGTAGTTGTGGCCCGAGAAGAGTCTGTGAAGCTCGTTGAGGTCGCTCTCAATCTCAAGCGGGTCGGTAGGCCACATCAAGCCGTCGGCATCGGGAAAATGCATCTGGTAAAAATAGAGTATCAGGTCTTTGGCCCGTCGGTTCATATGGCTGTACATGGTAACCTTGCCAAAGAAATAGTGGGTCTCGGGAATCTCTACCGCCAGGGAGCCCAGTCCGTCCCAGAGATTATCGAGCGAATACATACCCTTGCGGAGATTGTTGCTGGGCTGAAAGGCCGGCTGAACGAACGAGCGGCCCAGCTCGATGGTATAGGGCAGATAGTTGTTGATGAACTCTTCGGTAAACTGGAACAGTTCGGCCGTGGGGGTAAGGATTTTGCCGTCGACGGAGCGATACATATTGCTTCCATGTATGAATCGGTAGCCGCCCACAATCTCCTCGTCGGCAGGACTCCACACAAAGAGCTGCTTGAAACAGTAGGGCTCGGGAAGGGTGTCGAATTCGTCAATATCGACCGATTTTCCCGTTCCGCCACCCTCGAGGGCAAAGGAGAGTTCTCTCAGTCGGCCAATCTCCTGCATAATGTTGGGCGAAAGATGGGCTGTTGTGATGTAGATTTCCTTGTCTCCGTTGTTGGTCTTGCGAAGGAAATGCTGTTCCTTGAGCTCGGCCTTTATCAGCTCGCGGTCAACAGGAGGAATGATGTAGGAAAGGTCTTTATCTTGTGCGGCAATATCAGCTATTGTAGACATAACAGTCGGTTATATTGATGTGTGATTGTGCTATTTAGAAACGACAGACTCCTGGAATACGGCGTCGGGATTGTCCTTGAGTTCGTAGACATACTCGCGCATCAGAGCCGCCCACTCCTTGGGAGTATGACGGTTGTCGAAGGTCTGCCAGGGGATAGGCTTTCCGAAGACAAGTCTGAAGGTCTTTCCGCTCTGGGCAAACATCTCTCCGGGGAGAAGAGCCATCTCGAAGTTGAACTTTATTCCGATACGCTTGCGCCAGTTGGCGATAGAGTAGAATCTGCGGCGGTTGCGGGCGTCAAAGAACACGGGAACCACATCGCGCTTATACTGAACGGATTTCTTGATAAACGTGGGCTTCCACTCTAGGTCCTTGATTACGCCCTTCTGACGGCGGGAGCAGATGCCTGCGGGGAAATAGAGCAATACGTTCTCGCCTCCGAAAGCCTCTTCGAGTTGCGAAACGTTGGCCGTATTGCGATGAACCTTGTCGATGGGGATAAAGACATCCTTGAGTCCGGGCAGATACATCAGGAAATCGTTGACGGGGAAACGGACGTCCTTACGGTACTGACCTACAGCATTAATGAGTGCCATGCCGTCGGGGCCGCCCAGGGGATGGTTTCCTGCCACGATAGGGAATCCCTGGGTGGGAATATTCTCTGCGCCTACCACGAGGGTATTCACGTGGAGTTCCTGCTCCATCACGGCCTTGGCAAAATCAATTCCAAAGCAGTTGCGCTGGTTGTAAATACCCCTGTTGAGTTGCTTCACATGGAGTATTCTGTTCAAAATTCCGACAACCCATCCGGGTACTTTTACCCCTTTCGATGCCAGAATTTTCTTGATATCGATGTAGTTTTCAGTTATTTCAGACATATTTTCCGCATCCCATACCACTCTTGTTGCAAGGTATAGGACAGATGCAAATATACGACTTTTTTCTAAATTATGGATATAATTCTATAAAAAATAGCGCCTGACAGACGTCTCTCTCCCCTCTTAGCGTCCACTTAGCGCCCACCTAGCGTCCACTTAGCGTCCACTTAGCGTCCACTTTGAGTCCATATTCGAGGTCAAAAGTGGACGCTAGGTGGACGCTAGACCGAAGATAGACCGACTCTACCCCGACGCAACTCCGAGGCATTACGCAAACTTCTCAAAGGAGACCTTTAGGGCGGAAACCTGTCGAAAACACATTTGCGTTATTCACAAGCAGATAAGAGAACCTTTGGGGTTAATTTCGAAATCAAATTTGGATATTCGGAAAATATTTTGTACCTTTGCAGTCGGATATCCTTGCTGGAACGTCTGTTTTAAGACAATGAAAATAAGAATGTAACATCAAGTATCGACAATTGCGTCAAAGAGCAATAATTGATACGGCACACAGGAAACCTTATTTCGCCCGCTTTCCAGCCAGGAAAATCCGAAAACATTATTACAGGAAAATCATTTAATACACATAAACTAAACACTTACACTACTATGACAAAGTCTGAACAATTTATGGAAATGGAAGCCCAGTATGGTGCCCACAACTATCATCCTCTACCCGTTGTACTCGCTAAGGGCGAAGGCGCTTTTGTATGGGATTGCGAAGGCAAGAGATATTTCGACTTCCTTTCTGCTTATAGTGCAGTAAACCAAGGCCACTGCCACCCCAAGATTGTTAAGGCAATGTGCGATCAGGCACACGAACTCACCCTCTCCAGCCGTGCTTTCTACAACAATTGTCTCGGCGAGTGGGAAAAATATGTTACCGAATATTTTGGCTACGACAAGGTTCTTCCTATGAATACCGGTGCCGAGGCCGACGAAACCGCTCTCAAGCTGGCTCGCCGCTGGGGTGTTGTAAAGAAAGGCATTCCCAATGACGAGGTTCTGATTGTCTGCTGCGAAGGCAACTTCCACGGCCGTACCATTACCATCATCACCATGAGCAACGACCCCGAGAGCTATGCCAACTATGGTCCTATGACTCCCGGTTTCCTCCGCATCCCCTACAACGATGCTGACGCATTGGAGAAAGTTCTTGCCGAACATGGCGACAAGGTTGCCGGTTTCCTCCTCGAGCCTATCCAGGGCGAGGCTGGCGTTTATGTTCCCGATGAGGGCTACCTGAAGAAATGCTACGACATCTGCAAGAAATACAATGTTCTCTTCATGGCCGACGAGGTACAGAGCGGTATCGCACGTACCGGCAAGATGCTTGCTGTTGACCACGAGGATGTACGTCCCGACATCGTTATCCTCGGCAAGGCCCTTGGTGGCGGCGTAATGCCTGTTTCTGCCGTTCTGGCCGACGACGACATCATGCTCAACATCAAACCCGGCGAGCACGGTTCCACCTTTGGCGGCAACCCCATCGCAGCCAAGGTTTCCATTGCTGCCCTCCAGGTTATCAAGGACGAAAAGCTGATGGAAAATGCAGAACGTCTCGGTAAGATCTTCCGCGAGGAGATGACCAACTTCAACAGCCCCATGATTGAGAAAGTTCGCGGCAAAGGTCTTCTCAACGCCATCATCATCAAACCTCACAACGGCAAAGAGGCTTGGGACGTATGTCTCAAGATGCGCGACATGGGTGTTCTCGCTAAACCCACCCACCAGCACATCATCCGTTTCGCTCCTCCTCTCGTTATTACTGAAGAGCAGCTCCGCGAAGCTATTGCCATCATCAAAGAGGCTATCAAATCCTTCGAATAAATCTGATCTGTCCCTTCAAGGCCGCTCTTACCGGGGGCGGCCTTTCTCTTTTGGACAGCAGACCTCATAATCAATATCAATCACACTTACAGCATGAAAAAAGTTGCATACTTCATTCTCTCCCTCTTCCTGCTCAGCAACATGGCAATAGCCCAGCAGGAGACCCCGACCCCCGCCGAGAGCTATCAGCGCCTGCCCCGCAACTATGAGCGCGAGCGCCAGCAGGAAGACAACCCCATCATCCTCGACCGCCTCGAGGAATGGAAAGACCTCAAGTTCGGATTTATGGTACATTGGGGGCCCTATTCCCAATGGGGAGTAGTAGAGAGCTGGAGTATCTGCAGCGAACCCTGGATTACCCGCAACGGAGCCAACTACCTGGAGTATGTGCTTAACTACCGCAAGCTCAACACCACCTTCCGTCCCAAGAAATTCGACGCCACCCGATGGGCCAAGAATGCCGCCGATGCCGGCATGAAATATGTGGTCTTTACCACCAAGCATCACGACGGATTCTGTATGTTCGACTCCAAGTATTCCAACTATACCATCGCCGACAAGAGCTGTCCCTATTCCAAGAGTCCTAACCCCGACATTACCAAGGAAGTAGTAGAATCGTTCCGTGCCAAGGGCATGTGGACCGGACTCTATTTCTCCAAACCCGACTGGGCTCATCCCGACTATTGGGCTCCCGAATGGGCTACTCCCGACCGCAACGTCAACTACGACCCTCTCGAGGATCCCCAGCGATGGCAACGTTTCTGCGACTTCACCTTCAACCAGATCTACGAGCTCACCCACAACTACGGTTCTATCGACATCCTCTGGCTCGACGGCGGCTGGATCCGTCCCGAATGGAGCATCAACGAAGAGACCCGCCCCTGGCTCGGTTGTCAGGGACGCGTTCAGGACATCGATATGCCCAGCATCGCCAAGATGGCCCGCGAAAACATCCCCGACCTGCTGATTGTAGACCGTAGCGTTGGAGGACGTTACGAGAACTACACCACCCCCGAGAAACAGGTACCCGACACCTATCTCGACTATCCCTGGGAGACCTGCATGACCATGGGCGACAGCTGGAGCTGGGTCAAGGACGACAACTATAAGTCCACCAACACACTCATCCACATGCTTTGCGACGTAGTCTGCAAGGGTGGCAACCTGCTCCTCAACGTAGGTCCCGATGCCAACGGAGCCCTTCCCGACACAGCCGTTGCCCGCATGAAAGAAATCGGCAAATGGATGAACGTGAACGGCGAAGCCATCTACGGCACCCGTCCCATAGCCCCCTATTCCTACGACAAATGGCGTTTCACCCAGAGCAAAGATGGCAAAGTCATGTATGCCATCTATATGCTCGACGAGGGAGAGTCCATGCCCGAAGTAGTAGCCCTTCCCCGCCTCGATCGCGAGCCCATTCAGGTCAAGCTGCTCGACAAGGGTAGCGCCAGAATACGCCAGACTGTCGAGGGCTACACCATTATGGCCCACCCCCAGAAGACCAGCAAACATGCAATTGCTGTAAAGCTCATCTTTGAAAAATAATATCTAGAACCCTCTATGGCACAAAAGTTTATCCTTACCGACCGCGGAGATTTCCGCCTTGGCGACGTAGGCCTTCACAAAGAGCTTCTAGGCGCTTTCGACGAGTGCTATGGAGGGGGCTTCTACGAGTTCGACTATACCAATTGCAGAATCCTTCTCTATGGGGCATCCTACGACTTTGGGTTGCCCCAATGGGACAGGCTTCTGAGCGAAGGAGCAACCATCCGGATACCTTCTGCCTATCGGGGAATGTCGATTATCTATACTCCCGACGACCAGGGTCTGCCCGAGATAGAGGTCACCCGACAATTCAAGATAAGGTACGTCTAGTACTCCCAAAGAGGCCTCAGGTCAATTCTAAATAAAGTTCATCTAGCCCTCCCAAAGAGGCCTCAAGGCAATTCGAAATAAAGCAGACATAGGTTACAAGACAACATTGAGGACAACGTACGTATAGTATTCCCCCATCGTTTCGGAAGAAAGCTCTTTATCTTGCTTTTGCCTAATAAATCCAGCGGATTATTTTCCGTCAGTCACACGCCTGATCGACGCCAGATTGTGCGTATAACGTCCCAACTCGTTGTTATATAACCCCTTCTTATCTACTCTGTCGATTCTCACACGACCCGAACAATGCATAATTGTGGACGGACTTATGAGTATTCCGACATGGATGATATAGCCCTTTGAGTTAGCAAAGAAGATCAGATCTCCCACCCTGGCATCCTCAAAGCGGGCCACCTCTACCCCCTGCCGAACCTGCTGGGAGGCATCACGTTTGAGGGCGATTCCAACCGTCTTGTAGACCACCTGCGTAAATCCCGAGCAGTCGAGACCCATTATCGTACGTCCGCCCCAGAGATAGGGCGCGTTGAGGAACTTAAAAGCCTGGCCGAGCAGAGATACCGATGTATCTCCGGGAGCGAGCGAATGGCGTATTTCCAGGCCCGCAATCGTGGTCACACTATCCATAGGCAGACGTGCTCCCATAGGAACCAGCATCGGGGCCGTCTCGCCTGTTCCGTCGGCTTTCAGAGCCGTGGAGACAGCTATCTGAGCGAACTGCTCGGTAACGATGAGCTTCCACGCCTCCACCTTCTCAGCTTCCTCGTCCGTCAGTCGGCGGTATTGCTTGCTATCCATATAGCCCTCATATCCGTCGTAACAGCAACGAACCTTGGCCCAATGGCCCTGCATCTGGAGAATCTCCACGGTTTCGCCAAAAAGAGCCTGGTTTACAATCTCACTTTCGTCGGCAGCCTGTTTGCGGATGGGCGATGCGGGTACACAGATAAATGCTTTCATGTTTGGTCTTATAGAGTTTGAGAAGGCGAACGGGGTGTCTCCAAGCAGTATCAGCAGGCACAACGATACCTGAATCAGAGTTCTGAACCGCTTGCGGGTCCCCGTAGCGATGAGGAATAACAGTCTTGGAAATATCATACCGGCGCGGGCAGATTCTACTGGCGGTCCGACTTTTATATCTTACCGGCCTCTACCGTGAGCACGATACGTTCTATCAGATTGTCCTCCTTATTGTGGCGGGGATCGTAATGGTCTTTCAGATTGTATCCGAACAGACGGGCAAAAGTCTGGTAGAAACCTGCGCGGAACTTACCTCTGAGCTCTTTGGCAATCACATACGATGTGCGCGAAGTCTCACGGTCCACAAGTTTCAGCAACACCTTGCCTTGCGAGATGGTAAACTTCTTCAGCTCTTCGGTATACTGAGCCAGCATCTCCTTCTCCATATTCTTGATATACTCCTTGCGGTCCTTGCTGGGAAGATTGCCGGCCTCCTTCTCTACCTTGTCCAGCTCCTGACGGGCCAGTTTGGCATAGGGGAGCATCTTCTTCACGTTGACAATAAGCTTCTTGTTCTTGCGGATCTCCTCGGGTGTGAGAAGCGAAGAGCTGCCCGTAATCATGACCGTCTTCAGAATGATATAGGGAATGGTATCGCCCTCAAAGACAACGGCCATAACAAGCTTGTTGTCGCGCGAGTCGGGCTGTCCGATGATGGTTGCCGAATTGGAGATCTGGATGGGGGTCACGTTGGCAGACACCTTGAGATCTTTGCTTTTTGAAACCTTGAACAGCTGTGCCTCAGACACATAGCCAGCGAGGAGCATGACCAGGAGAGGAATTATGCGGAGATAGAATCTTTTCATAGAATAAAGCATTTATATAATAACTCAATCTGCCGGATTTTAGTATTTAGTACCCCAAATTTTCATTTTATTAACAGCAAGTCCTCCGAAAGAAGTATGGCGGGCTTAAGGATTGCTGGTGTGGTTGAGCGCCGACTTGACCTTGTTCTCCATACAGTTGGAGTGATCCTGGCGCACGTCCATGGTAAAGGTTGTATAGACACGGTTGCAGTCGGGTTTGAGCGCGTTGTAGCAGTCGGCCACTACTCCGAGGGCCTCTTCGACCGTTTCGGTCTCTACGGCAGTAGACATCGAGTTGGTCTGATAGGGGAAGCCCGAGGCCTTGATTACATCCCACAGACGACCAACATAGGGGCTCACACTCTCGCCCTTGTCGGTGGGGAACATAGCAAACTGGATGAGTACAGACATAATGGTATTCCGGATTATTTCTTGTTTCTTTTCAGACAGTCCCTGGGCAAACTTGCGGGGAGAAGCGCCACATACAGGCCTGTAAAGATAATAACGTCCCTCCTACCCTTTTTATTGCCTCCGACTAAGACTTTCCCTACAAAGAAAAAAGCCTGCCCTTTTTATTGCCTCCGACCAAGACTTTCCCTACAAATAAGAACGACTGCCTTTTTATTGCCTACGGCAAAGACTTTCCCTGCTAAGAATAACTCCTGCCCTGACGGACAACCTGTATCAGGAGCAGAAATACAACTCCCCTCCTCGGAACAAGGAACCCGTCCAGGCTTACCCCATCAGCCTTAGCGCAACACCTCTATGACGCCCTTATGCTCGATTACCCTGAACAGGGCTCGTCCGACAAAGCGGAAGAAATAGGTCCCCGTTGGCGAACCGGTCTTGTTGGGATCCCAGAAATCCTCCATACTTCGGATATTCTCCTTCTCGAATATCTTGCGACCCGTACGGTCATAAATCCACAGACAGGTGTAATTGAACATCTCCGCCCTACAGAGGTCTATAACCTCATACACATCGTTGATGCCATCCCCATTGGGAGTCACCATATTGGGAAACCTCAGGTGGATAACCCGCAGGTCGAGATTCTGAATGCTGTCGCATCCGTTTTCGTCGGTATACTGATGGATATAGAATCCCTCCGTGTTCTCATGGAAATCGTATCCGGTATAGATCTGGTCGTAATAAATCTCGCCTATGGCGGTATCGTTATAAACCGGATTGCGCCTAAAGATGAGATGTCTCAGACTGTCGCATCCATATTGTACCGTCTTCAGATACCGATGATAGATGCCCGACTCTTCTGCATAGAACCCATTTCCCTCATAAGGAAGGTCGCATGTAGACGCTACGATAGTGTCGTTGTAAGAGGGGTGTATCGTGAAATCCAAAACCGACACACTATCGCATTGGTGGATACTTTGGTTGTAATGAGTATAGACACCTGTAGTGTCGACCGTAAAGTCCAGAATCTCATAGACTGTGCCCTGACATCCTTCGTCGACAATCGTATCGTTGTACGAAGGATAAACACCCAGCGAGAGATAATGCATCGAGTCGCAATAGCCGTCTTCCGTCAGATAGGGATAATGGTAGTTTCCCGAGACGAAGAATGTGGAATCCATCCACATTATACTATCGCAGATTCTTGCGACGAGGGTATCTTTCGGCATCATATTGAATTCGACATAGTGATACGATACGCTATCCTGATGCACACGGGTATCAGGTTTATCGATGATAAGATTCTCATTATTGCAAACCGCAATGGTATCTCTATGTCCTGCAATAGTATAAGAGGTCGATATAGTGTCGAAATATAATCCTGTAGCAGTTACAACATTTCCGCCAGGAAGCGTATATCTGGTAGAATCACACAGCATAATCGTATCGAGACAAACCACATACTGGTTTATTCTTTGTTCAAAGATGCCTTTTGTGGAGTTGGCATAGGTGCATTCTATGTGCAACACATCGTCATAGCCGCCGACAGGCTTATCGGGTTTCAGCACACTCCTCACATATACCACATCGCCTGCCGTAAGCTGGGTGGGCAGGGCTATAGCGGAAGTGCTGTCCGGCCCATAAAACTCCAAACCCTGGAAGTCACTTGTGTCGCCTTTGTTCAGCCTGAAGGTTATATCCGTAATGTCCAATGGAGAGGAGTAGGTTATCTTCATCACATGAGACTCGTTTTGGGCTTCGGCATCCGAATATCCCACCAAAAGATGGTCTGGACGATAGTATGGCATAGCCATGTTTCCCGCTTCAGGATTCAACACCACCGTGCCGCCATCGGTAATAACCGTATTGATTTTCTCATACGGCATACCCGATTCTGATACGGCATCGGTAAAGATGATGGTAGAATCTTGAAATACGCCATGGAAGGAGAATACGCCCGTGCTGTCTGTAGTCCCGACCCGAATGGCACTAATGTCGAGCGTCAAGGAGTCGACAAGAGCCTGAATCACATTGGTTATAGTTTCATTCTTCGACAGATCGAGATAGACTCCCACATTCGGTCTGTAGTCGCTGGTCCTGATCCGAATGAGCGGGCTGTTGGGGTCTCCTATGTAGACGATACTCCTGCTGCCGGCAAGTCCGAGCGATGGAGCAATCTGATTGACTCCCATTGCCCCCACGGCTTCAACATGAGCCGGGGGCAATACGATAATACTGCTATGGAGTGTATTGTTAGCCACTACGCCTGCTCCCGTTGGACAGCCACTTCCTATTCCGGCTGCATGGTAGATAGTACTGGCTCTTACCTCCCCTCCGTATATCAGGATCATGCCGTCGTAGTAAACGCCATGTCCGCCGCCTATGCCGGCACCATGTCCGCCTTTTATCATGTAAAGACCGCTGGATATTACGATATTGCCACCCGCTACAGAATCGTCTTGTCCCCATATATTCGGAGCGGAATAGATCGGCTCTGAAACATAGGTTCCCCACGAACTTCCTACCGACCTTTCTATACTTCCAATAGCTGCTCCTCCTCTCTGATTCAATTGTTTGACACAAAGCGTTCCACTTGAATTGTCATCAGGATCGATGGCCGAGAACCGAACCGTTGTACCCTGATCCACTTGTATGCAGGCCCTCCCTCTATCGAGGTTCGTTATGGAATTATTTCCGTCCAGAATAAAGTTCACTTCCGTATTGGCACTCATATTCGACACGGAACTTCCCTCCACACGGATGGGCGAATTGTTCCCCCCATATTGCAACAAGAAGCTCATATCCAGATTCCGAAGCACTACCGTACCATGAAAGCCGTTCTTTATTACCACATAATTATTCACATCGGATGTACCTCCTGTAAGGACAACAGTATCGATACAAGAACCCGTATCAACTACCAACCGGCCCGTTGCTACATCATGTATCAAGGTAACGCCAATGGTATCGCACAAAGTATGGAACGACAGATTCGAGGAACAACGGCCTACGCTGTCGTTGGTATTCGCATTATTCTTTACCGTAAAATAATAGTTTGTGTCAGACATAAGGTTGGTCAGAGTAACCTGCGGCACATCGGTAGTTATGTGCTGGTTCAGACTGTTGAGCATTGTTCCGTATTCTACTGTCCATTGGGTAGCTGAACTGGAATCAGTCCAGCTGATGTCGGCCGAAGTAGCAGTAATATTCGAAACCTCTCGACTCCAAATCTCATAATCACACTCCATAGTGAGCATCATATTGGGTCGAAAACTCAGCAGAGAGCCATTTATGCGACAATACACTCCATAATTAATATAATTCGACGATCTGCTTAACACCGAACTATAGGTATCGCTATGGCATTTAAATAAAGGAGTTGTGGAATAATCACTTTTTCTGGCAACAATAACAACCAGATTGCCGTCACCCGAATAGTTATATGGAGTCTGCAGCTCGAAGGTAAACCACGGATCGGAGGCACTAACAAAATGATTTGGTGATGAGTAGACCAATGTCAAATCTGTATCGTAAGTCCAGTCTGACGAACTAGAAAAAGCCATGCTGCTTCTTTCGGCCATATAGACATTAATCTCGCCCATTGAATAAGACGCGTATGCGGGAGTGGTTAGCTGAAAAGAAATGGTCGAAATAACACCTGGCCTTCCTATCTCATCGGCCCTGTATATCATTTCTGTCCAAGTGTATTTATTGTTGGGAAAAGGGATACGTTCATTCGACACGCTGTCGTGCACAATCATAATGGTATCCTGAGCAGAGCAGACAACAGACAATAGCAAAGCAACCGAAAGCAAGAGCACATTCCTGATGCTCCTATACATTGCCGAGGCTAACAGCTTCCTTGAGGGAAGGCCGACCCGGCTAGGGGTAATCTCTTCTGCGCCACTCGCGCAAAGAGGTCTGTCTGCTCCGTTACTGACCATATATAAAATCTCCTTTGATCTAATAGACGTAGAAGACTGCCATTTTGTTGCAAGCAAAACCAATGTTTTAACATATTTTATGAATTAAACCCGTTTTAGGGATTCCCAATAGATAATAGTTGCCCGCAGACCGGAGATTGCATTCGGGTCAATTATATGGCAATTGAGAGTATGCAGACTCGGCATAGGGAGCACATAAACAGCACAATTGAAGCACAAAAAGAGTCAGCCGTCCACTTATAGTGCCCCCTATGTGCTGTTTGTATGCACTCTATATGCTGTTTATATGCTCCCTATGCGCTATCTGGAGACCATCGAGCAGATTTCCGTAGCAAAAAGGAGTCCCTTTTGAGATTAGTCTTCTCGCGAAATTGGGCTCGGGCGATACTGTATCCTGTTGCCATTGAGCTTCTTAGACAAACATATTCCATCCGTAGCGTTTCAGTTTCAGTTGTTTCAGTTGATTTCTCGAGGGTGCCAAAATCGTTTATATCCATATATTTATCTAACTATTAATTAGTTAAGTATATCATAAAACAATATCGACATAGCATAAGGTATTGGAGTTGGTATTGATTTAGTTGCAACGGAACTATGCCTTTATACTTTCCGTACCCCTGGGGGTACAATCACTGTACGACCAGTGTACGACCAGTATACGGGCACTATAGAACCAGCCTTTGTTGAGGAAGTATGTCTTGCTGTTGGTATATGCACTATATATGACAGAACTCTCGCTCTTCCGGGAATACCGTATATTGGTCGGTTATTGCTTTCTCTAATTGGTACAAGTCTATACCTGCCTGACATAGGTTTGCCCCTCGTAGGTCTGCACCTTCCAGATTTGCACCCGAGAAATATGTCCAAGCAAGGCACTCTCCCTTAAAGTCTGCTCCTCTAAGGTCGAGATTCGACAAGTCTGCAAAATATAGCTTTTCTGCATCAACCTTGGCGATTACTTCTCCTTGTATATTCTTTATCTCTATCATATTCAGATGCAAAGATACGAAATTTGTAACAAACGGCAAAATATTTCTTAGCAATCGTGTCCCTGTCAGTATGCTTGTATGTATGTATTTTGCAATAAATAACAGATAATCAAGAACAAAGAAACAAGTAAAAGAATTACCATCCAAGTAAATGGTGTAGATTCCAGACCAAAATGCAACTACTCCTGCAAATGTAGGAAAAATT